>JAJDZM010000282.1 GCA_022824615.1 Candidatus Binatia bacterium
TACCCCCTGGGGGGTGGCTGATCTGGAAGTGACGATGCAGGGACGGCCCGACTCCTATCTCGTCCCCAAGGTGAGAACACGGGATGATGTGCTCAAGATTCATACGATTATCAGCCGTATGGAAAAGGAGTGCGGCTATCCGCAGGGCGAGGTCAAGCTGGTGGTATTAGCCACGGAGACGCCTGAGGGCTTGCTGAATATCAAGGATTTTGGTTCCTGCCCGCGGGTCGATGGACTGTCGTGGGGAGCCGAGGACTTGTCGGCCGCGATTGGCGCCCGGCGGAACCGGGCTGAAGACGGCAGCTTTCTTGAAGTGTTCCGTTATGCCCGGATCATGACTTTGCTGGCGGCAACGGCCGCGGGTGTCCAACCGCTGGATACGGTCTTCGTCGATATCCGAGATAGCGCCGGGCTCCGCCAGGAATGTATCGAAGGGGCGTGGATGGGCTTTACTGGAAAGATTACTATTCATCCCAACCAAGTGGGCATCGTCAATGAGGTATTCACGCCCTCGGCGGAAGAGGTCGCGGAAAGCCGGGAACTGTTGGCGGCTTTTGAAGAAAACCAAAAGGCTGGAAAAATGGCGTTCAGCTTCAAGGGCCAGATGGTCGATGTGCCACATCTCACGCGGGCGCGGACCATTCTTGAACGGGCCAGGCAGGCCGGGCTGGCAGAGGCCGGGCGATGATCGGCATTACCGGTTGCGGCTATCATGTGCCTTTCTGTCGCCTGGAGCGCACGCACTTCGCTCAGGCCTGGAATCGCCGGGCCGGGAAGGGCGAGCGGGCCGCAATCTATTTCGACGAGGACGCCCTGACCCTCGGATTTGAGGCGGCCCAGCGCTGTTTGGAATACACCGGGAATAAAAAAGTCGATGCCCTTTTCTTTGCTTCAACCTCCGCTCCGTTCTGGCAACGTTCGACCGCCAGCTTTCTGGCCGCGGCCTGCGACTTGTCGGCAGCGTGCGAAACCTCGGACTTCGGGAGCAGCTTACGCTCCGTCACCGCGGCTCTGCGCGCGGGTGTTGACGCGCTCAACAGCCGCCGTCTGTCCACGCTGTTAATATCTGCCGGCGAGGTGCGCGACGGCCAGCCGGGAGAAACTGAAGAAGAGTGGTTCGGTGACGCCGGCAGCGCAGTCACCCTCGGGCGGGAGAACGTGCTGGCCGAAATTATGGGCCTGGCGACCCACTCCAGCGACTTTTGGGATGAGTGGCGACGCGACGGCGATGACTTTATCCAGACCCAGGCGTCCCGCTTTTCAACCGAGCGGGGCTACCAGAAAAACCTCGTCGCGGTCGGAAAGTCGCTGCTTGAAAAGCATGGCGTACAAGCCCCGCAGGTGGCGAAGGTGCTCCTCCCCTCCCCGGATGGTCGGGCTCATAGCGCGACCGCTCAGAAACTTGGCTTTCAAGAGTCGCAGCTTCTCGATCCGTGCTTTGGGGAGATTGGCGCACCCGGCAGCGCCACGCCTTTTCTCTTGCTGGCCGCTGCCTTGGAAGGGGCCAATCCGGGAGACCTGCTGCTGCTGCTCAACTACGGCGACGGTGCGGATGGCGTCCTGTTACGCGTGACCGAGGAGATTCAGAAACGTCCGCTGCCGTCCTCGCTCTCGGACCATCTGAGTGAGAAACGGCTGTATTCCTCCTACCAGATTTTTCAGAAAATGCGCTCCTACTATAAACACCATCAGGAGGCGGCTGAGCTGTCCAACGTCCTCCTGGAAAAAGAGGAGAGCCAGAATATCCGTCTGCACGGCACGCTGTGTATTCGTTGTGGGACGCGCCAATACCCCATCACCCAGGTCTGCGGGGCATGTCAGAACCGCGACTCCCTCCACGAAATTCCGCTCGAACACACGGGCCGGATTTTTACCTTTACCCGCGATCATCTCTATGTAGCCCCGGACTCTCCGACCATTATGAGTGTGGTCGATGTCGAGCAGGGCGGGCGTCTCTATCTCCAGATGACCGATGTGGACCCGGAGGACGTGCGGGTAGAGGACCCGGTTGTCCTGACCCTCAGGCGCAGGAAGGAAGGGCCGACTATGCACAACTACTACTGGAAATGCCGGCCGGTGCGCTAGAGAGGAGTGGTCAGTGGTTAGTGATGAGTGGTAAGCGGTCCGGTTAAGGGTGGCGCGCTCGGTTGGCATGTTTGGCAAGCCCCCTTCAATCTGTCCCGAGGGCTTCCTTCAGTACGCTTCGCTCGGGAAAATCAAGGGCCAGAGCCGTAAAATCTACCCGGTCGCTTGCGTGTGAGATCGTCAGTGCGACAAGATCGCCTTGCTCGTCCGTTTCCACCAGCACGTTTTCGTTTCCTTCAAACTCGCGCGTGTCGAGTTCCTCTCCCTCTCTGACAGGGCGAAGAAGAAGATACAGTGTATCTGTACCTGGTAAGTATTTGAGTTCCATAACTGCTCCCCACTCTAGGGTGTAAACCGCCGATCAAAAAACGCGTTGAAGATGGTTTCTCCATCAGGCAGGACGACGATCCGTAAATACCGTTCAACCTCTTCAATCCATGCCCAGCGCTGAATCCGCCCATCGGACTGGATGACCTCCTTCAATGGATGAGCAAAAGCATATTCGATCCATTCCAGTTTGATCCAGTTCCGGTCGGGGCGCGCCGCGGCTATGTAGAAATAATCCGCGTACTTCATACACGCTGACTCCCAAAACTCTGATCCCCGTTTCCGCCTTCTCCCTCCTAGCCTCTCAACCGGCTCTGTCAAGTCATTGAGGCATAGTGTGAAACTACATGCAGGGCGGCCGTCTCTATCTCCAGATGACCGATTGACCGACGTGGACCCGGAAGCCGTCCGGGTAGAGGACCCGGTTGTCCTGACCCTCAGACGCAGGAAAGAGGGACCCACGATGCATAACTACTACTGGAAATGCCGGCCGGTGCGTTAATATCGGCCTAGCGAAAGGCGCCGCGCTCGGTTAGCATGGGGCGACAAAGAGTACACGGGTCCGGCGTTGTTTGCTCGCTTGGAGGACATGTGTACTCTTTCCGGAAGGGAGGATGCGCAGATGGGGACATCACTCAAAGACCAAGTCGCGGTGATTGGGGTTGGCTGTATCAAGTTCGGCGATAATTTCGATCAGGGCTATGAAGACATGGCGGTCGAGGCGGCGTACGCGGCCTTTCATGACGCCCGCATTGCCCCGGAAGAGATCGATGCCGCCTGGCTCGGCACCTACTCGCCGGCCCAGGGCCACGGCAAGGCCGCGGTTTCCCTGGGCGATGCGCTGCGCTTATACAACAAGCCGATTTCGCGGGTCGAGAATTTTTGCGCGACCGGAACCGATGCGTTTCGGCACGCCGTCCTCGCGGTCGCCTCCGGCATGTATGATACAGCCCTGGTCTTGGGAGTTGAAAAATATAAGGACCGTCCTGGGCGCGGCCTGGCCCGAGAGGGGGTACATCCGTATTATCACGACGGCTCAACCGCCCCGGGCCTGTTCGCCTTGGCCGCCACCCGCTATATGCACGAGTTTGGCCTGACCCGTGAAACCCTGGCCAAAGTGGCTGTTAAGAACCACCGCAACGGCGCGCTCAACGCCAAAGCCCACCTGCAGAAGGAAGTCACCCCGGAAGCCGTCCTGACGGCACCGATTGTGGCCTATCCGTTTGGGCTGTACGACTGCTGTCCAACGACTGATGGCGCGGCCGCAGCCGTGGTGTGTCGGACTGATCTGGCGAAAAAATATCGTGCCGACCACATCCTGGTCAAAGGCGTGGGGCTGTCCGTGACGAGTGGGCGACCGTTCATGGACCCGAATTTTGACTATCTCGGTTTTCGGGCTACCCAGAGCGCCTCGGCGCAGGCCTATGCCATGGCCGGTATTACCGACCCGCTGCAGGAGATCGATGTCGCCGAGGTGCATGACTGCTTTACCTGGACGGAAATTTCTAACTATGAAGACCTGGGTTTTGTTCAAAAAGGCCAGGGGGCGAAGTTGATTGAAGAAGGACGCACCGCCCTGGAGGGGGATATCCCGGTCAACCCCAGTGGTGGACTCAAGTCGTTCGGCCATCCCATCGGCGCGAGTGGGGTGCGCATGGTGTATGAGATTGTGACCCAACTCAGAGGGGAAGCCGGACCGCGTCAGGTCACAGATCCGAAGCTGGGTCTGGTGCATAATGTGGGTGGTCCCGGAGCCGTGTCGTGCGTGGCCGTGCTTGGCCAGCCCTGAGGCCGCGGCGAGCAACCAAGTGAGGAGCAAACATGTCACAGCCTTCCATTGTCGATGTCATTTGTGAGCGCGCCCTGGAGATTGCCCCCGAGGTGCCCTGGCTGGTCGAGCCGCTGACTCCGGGGCGGGGCCAGGCCTTCATCCTGCAACACATTTTGCGCAACCGGCTGTTCAGCGCGGTCATCCGACCGGCCTGGATAAGCCGCTGTCCCGACCTGGCTATTGTCCGCAAGACCATCGGCCAGATGCGGGAGGAGTTGGTGTTCGATGACGAGATCGCCCAGCCCCATACCACCCTGTTGTGGGAGATGGGCCGCAACGTCGGCCTGACCAACGAAGAAATGGACAATACCCGGGCCGTGCCGCTGGTCGATGTGGCGCTGAACGTGTGGGAGAATATCGCCCGCTCAAAACACTGGGTGGCGGGCTGGCTGGCGACTTCGGTGGATGAGTTTATGCTGACGGCCATGTCGGGCGAGCATAATTATCGGCCCGAAGCCTGGCAGGCCACCTTTCATCTCAGCGCCGAGCAGGTCTTCTTTTTCTCCTATCACACCGAGGCCGACGACGATCATGCCGGCCGCAAGGTCTGGGAGCCCATCACTCGGCATGTGACGACCGAGGCCGCGCGGCGGGAAGTCCTGGACGGCATGGAACTGGCGCTGACGGCCGATAAGCTGTTCTACCAGGGTATTTGTGAGTTGGGCGATCATCTTGACGCCAGTAAAAACGCCGCTTAGCTCGACAGGGCTGAGACAGGGTTCGTATGCCGATACACGACAATCTCAGACGGCTGGTTGATCTGGCCGCCCCCCTGTGGGCCGGTGAGGAAGAAATCGTCTGGACCTATTTTCAGAGCCCGGAGCGTACGAACGAGACCGATCTGCTGTGGCTCAAACGCCAGTGCTTCAAGGAGATCTGGGGGTCGGGCATCGGCGATAAAAAGAAGGGCCTCTTTCAGGGACCGGTCGCCTACCTGGATGGCGTTTTTCCCAAGATCGATCGTGGGGTTGACCGCCACACGGTCCTGGACGTCATCGACGACCTGCGTTCCGAATTCTATCATTACTGTTTGTTTGCCGACATCTACGACTATATCAGCGGCACCCGGCTGGACCCGCAGCAACTCACCGGTTGGGAAGGGGACGACACGCTCGCTCGGCTGCGCTACGACTGCAAGGAGCAGCGGGGACAACTGGGTCACTTTGCCTCGCGCTTTACCGAGGGCGGGTATTGCAGCATGTTTGTGGCCGGCATGCGGCTGGCCGGCACGGGCGAGCTCAACGACCGCATCGCCAAAGCGTGTGAGCAGGTCTATAACGACGAAATCGGGCATATGCACCTGGGTTTTGTCGGGCTGGCGCAGCAAACCCTGTCTGACGAGGAGTGGGACGAGGTCGCTGATATGGTCCGTACGATTCTGATCCAGCGGCTCCATATGCGTAATGAACAATTCGGCTATCCGCTCTCAGACGCTCGCCTGAAGGCCATCCAGGTGGGTGATATCGAGCCCAGGCCATTCGACTACGCCGGTCTTGAGTAGGGGACCGGCCTGCGTCGGCTGGCACTGCGTATCCAAGAGCCATGCAGAAACCTCCACAAGCGCCCCTCAGAGAACCGGCCCGCGTCTGGATATGGGCCACCTTTGTCGTGCTGCTGTTTATCTGCGTGCCGTACGGGTTTGTCGGCACCTATCAGCCACTCGTCTTCGGCCTGCCGCTGTGGTTCCTGGTGACGCTGCTGGGCTCATTTCTCCTGGGCGGATTCACCATGTATGTGGCGCTCCGGCACTGGCGCCTGGCCGCCTTCATCCTTGATGAGGACTGAGGCAGTATGAACGGCCCGGCTGAGACGGTCGGCCTGGGCTTTGGTGCCCTGGTTCTCCTGTCCGTCTATTTACTGAGTAATCTGTTGATCGGGTTTCTTGCCTACCGCTCGGGTGAGACCTGGACGGCCCGCGACTATTTTCTGGGTGGGAAAACAACAGGCGCGCTGGTGCTGTTCTTCGCTATGCTGGCGACCAAATTCAGCGGCAACACCTTTTTCGGTCTGCCCGGACAGGCATACCGGATCGGCTTGATGTCGGTCCTACTGGTGCCGTTTATGGTGGTGATTGCGGTGGGCTTCCTTTCCTACGCGCCACGCCTCTACGTCTTGTCAAAGAAATATGACTACCTGACACCGGCCGATTTCTATGCCGACCGCTTTCAGAGCCGACCTTTGCGACTCATCGTCGCCTGCTTCCTGATCCTGTCGGTGATTCCCTATCTGATGATCCAGGCCACGGGCATGGGCCATGCCTTTGTCGGCTTCACCAACGGTCAGTACTCGTTTACCAGCGGGGTGGTGTATATCTCCGCCGTCATGCTGGCCTATGTGCTGCTGAGTGGCTGGCGCGGGGTTGTCTGGGCCGAGGTGCTGCAGGGCAGTCTGCTCCTGGGTTCAATCGTGATTGCCGCGGTGGTGCTGGTCGCGTCCGAAGGCGGGCTGGCCCACGTCATTCAGCAGGCGGTTCAGGTCGCGCCTGAAAAAGTGGAGGTCGCGGGCTCCTATAGTACGCTGACACGTTCTTACTTCTTGTATGCGCTGATCTTTGCGTTGGGGGGCTGCATGTACCCTCAGATTATCCAGAGCGTGTATGCCGCCAAGACCGAGGCTGATCTGCGGCGCAGTGTCGTCATGATGATCCCCAACTACATCCTCATCATGCTCTGCGTCGTGTTGATCGGGCTGGTCGGGGTGGTGCGCTTCCACGGGCTGGGAACCATACAGGCCGACCAGGTTCTGGGCCTGCTGCTCGGCCAGCAGGCCGAGAGTCTGTACTGGGTTGTCGTCCTGGTCTTTATCGGTGCCGCGGCGGCCATCATGTCTACCGCGGCGGGCGTCTTGCTCACCCTCTCGTCTATTGTGACCCACGATCTCTACCGGCACTGCTTCCGTCTCAACGCGAGTGAGGATGAAATTGCCCGAGCAGGGCGGATTTTCACTGTGCTGCTCCTCGTGCTTGTCATGGGGCTCTCGCTCCAGCCCATGACCACCTTGTGGCAGCTCACGATTATCAAGTTCGAATTTCTGATGCAGCTTTATCTACCTCTGATCCTGGGATTGTACTGGCCGCGGTTTACGCGCCGGGCGGCCTTTGCCGGGATTGGCGTTGGGACGCTGAGTGTGACCGCTCTGCTGCTGGCCGGCTGGCAGCAGGTCTTGATCTTTGACGCCGGTCTGGTCGGTTTTCTGCTCAACGCGGTGGCATGCGTCGGTGTTGCCCTGCTGACACGGCCCGATGCGGCCGAACAACGCCGGGTCCGGGAACGCTTCTTTTCCCTTTTTGACAGGGCATCCGTGATCCAAGAAAAATCAACACAGCGTCCATGTCTCTCCATACACCTCAACCAATGACAGGTGACGCCTAAAGCGAGTACACGGCGAACCATGGAATTCGGTCTGCAATTTTTTCCTGACGTCAGTCCGGCCCAGCGCTCCGGAGAGGAGTATTGGGCCGATGCGCTCTCCCTCAGCCAATTAGGCGAGGAGTTGGGTTTCACCTCTATTCGGACAGTCGAACATTATTTCCACCCGTACGGCGGGTACAGTCCCAACCCCCTGTTGTTCCTGGCCGCGGCGGCCACGATGACCGCTAAAGCCCGGCTGATTACTGGCGCGGTCTTACCGGCGTTTAATCATCCGCTCAAACTGGCGGGTGAAATCGGCATGCTGGATGCGATCTCACACGGCCGCTTGGAAGTCGGCTTTGCCAGGGCGTTTCTCCCGCATGAATTTGCGCGTTTTGGGGTCACGCCAGACGAAAGCGTTGCGCGGTTTGAAGAAGGGGTTGAACTTGTTCGGCGTCTGCTTGAGGAAGAACAGGTGTCTGCTGAGGGACGATTTCACCAATTCAGAGACGTGACCTCTTTACCCCGTCCGACCCAAACTCCACGTCCTCCGTTTTGGCTGGCTGCATTGGGGACCCCCTCGAGCTTTGAGCGGGCCGGACGGCTGGGCCACGATGTGATGGCTATTCCCCTGGCCGGTGGCCAAATGGCCGACCTGATCGGCCGTTACCGTGAAGCCCGTCGCCAGGCCGGCCATACCGGGCCGGGCCGGGTCATGCTCGCTTTTCATATGTTGTGTGCTGCCAGTGAGGAGCAAGCGATCAACATCGCCCGCGGCCCTTTGAACGCCTATCTCAGATCTCTGGTGGAGGGTGCGTCGGGCTGGTTGGCAGGGCAATCATCCGCGGACTACCCCAATTATGACAAGATTATTGCCGCCCTGTCCAAGGAAACCTTTGAAACGCAATGTGAGAAGGGCGCAGCCTGGATAGGCACGCCTGACGCTATCAGCCAACAGATCAAAGACTATTCCGCCAGTGTGGGTGGTTTTGATATTGCCTCGATGCAGGTAAATTTCAATGTACTGGAGCGGGCAGAGGCCGAAGCGTCCATGCGTTTATTTGCCACCCAGGTCTTGCCACAATTCACGCACCCGTAACGGACCGAAAGCAAAGCGGGCGAACCCCGGCTTGCGCTCATGCGGCAAATCCCACATGGTGATGGCAAAATACCCTCGTTCAATTGCTATGACACACAGGAGAAAAAAGAGTCCATGTCAGCCCAAGAACCCCGTTTCGCCATTATCACCGATGAAGCCCTGGATTCCCTGCGCAAGCTTATTCGTGTCCCTATCGAAGACACCCTGGAGCCGTGGTGCTATGAGGCCACGCGCGACAACATCCGCCATTATGCGCACGGCATAGGGGACGATAACCCCCTGTGGTGCGACCCGGAATATGCCGCCACAACCCACTACGGCGCAATTACTGCCCCGCCGTCGTTTGTCTTTCCACTCAATCGGGTCTTGAGCGGATATGTCGGCGGCCTGCCGGGGATTCACGCCATGTGGGCCGGCGCGGACTTGACCTGGCATAAGCCCATCTTCCGCAACGATGCTTTTACGACCAGAGCCTACCTGAAAGACCTGGTCGAGCATGAGACACGCTTTGCCGGTCGGGCGATTCAGCAGATCTATCACGTTGATTATTACAACCAGGACAACGAGTTGGTGATCGCAGGCGACAGTTGGTGTTTTCGGACCGAGCGCGATACCGCCCGGGAGCGCGGCACAAAATACACCGAGGTCAAACAGCAGGCGCCGGTCAGCTATAGCCGCGAGCAAATCGCCGAAATTTTCGCCCAGTACGCGCGGGAAGAAGTGCGCGGGGCAACGCCGCGCTATATCGAAGATGTCTGCGTTGGTGACAGTCTGCCGACCATGGTCAAAGGACCGATGACGGTCACCGGCTTTATCGCCTATGCCCAGGGCTGGGGCGGGCTGTATATTCGAGCCAACCGTCTGGCCTGGAAGCAGCTTCAAAAACACCCTGGGCTGGGCATTCCCGACCGCTTTGGCATTCCTGACGTGCCCGAGCGCGTTCACTGGGATACCGACCTGGCCCAACGGGTCGGCACGCCCGAAGCCTACGACTATGGCCCGGAGCGTACCTCGTGGATGACTCATCATCTGACTGATTGGATAGGTGACCGGGGCTTTCTGCGACAGATTTCCGTGAAGATACGGCGTCACAATCCGGTCGGCGATACGCTCTTCATCAACGGCAAGGTGACTCGGATTTTCGAGGAAGACGGCCACCATTGCGTCGAGGTGCAGCAGAACGCCAAAAACCAGGACGGCGAACTGTCCGTACTCAGCACCGGTGTGGTGCGCTTACCGTCTCGGACCTGAACCGGCAGGCGTAGAGACTGCGCCGCAGCGCGACGCTACACAATCCGATGCTCTTCGGTAATCAGGGTGAGCGCTGAGGCCGGGTCAACGAACTTTGCCCCGTCCGGCTGGGCGTGCTCTTTGTATTCCGCCGACGCCAGGGCAAAATTCAGATCGCCCAGGGTCTCAAACCATAGCTCGGCCACCCCATCGTACTGCGGCTCACCCCGCTCATACGCCGAAGGCAGGGCGTGGCACTGGACGTAGCACTGTACACCAGGCAGGGCGAGCGCCAGCGGGCCGTGCACGTCTTTCCAGTAGCGGAAGAACTCGTCCCGGTCCCAGCCGGGCTTGCGTTTGATAAAAGACAGCCGTTTGACCCGCGGCTCGGAACCGTCGTGTGCCTCTCCTGCGCGCAGCACATGGTCTGTAGTGAAGAGCCGCACCACGTCTTTGACATCCGCAAAATTCGGTTCATCCGCGTACGCGCCTTCGCGATATTCCTTGCTCCGAAAGGCTGCGGTGATGGCTGCTTCGCTGTCCATCCAGATTTCCACCACACCGTCATAGGCCTGGCTCCGGCTCACCACGGTCGAGCTGTGGTTTTGCACATAGCCGCGCAGGCCGGGCATCCGCTTGGCGAGTGGGGCGTGTACCTCGCGCCAGTGGTGTGAGAAATCCGCCAGACTGAGACCGCCTTTCCGCTTAAAGGCAATGAGTAAGTGGGTCATTGTGTCCATCCTCCTCGCGGTAGGGAGGGTATGATTTTTTCATAGCCTGGGCAAGCGCAAATCGGTTGCGCCGATGTGTCCACGGGCGAGCGGTGGATTATGAAAGAGCCTCAGAACGACCCGGCCTCGACATCCTGAATGAATTGCACCACGTCCCGAAAATATGCCTCCTGATCGTCATACATGGCGCAATGGCTACCGTTTTCACACACGGACACGCGCGAGTTAGGGATCAACTCACCCATGCGTTCAATCTCGGACACGCGCATAGTGTCGAAGCGCGCCCCGGAAACCAGGGTCGGACACTGAATCCGGTGCAGGTCCGCCCAGCGGTCCCAGTCCTTGAACGTGCCGGTCACCACAAACTCGTTCGGGCCCTGCATGGTGTTATAGACCGGCTTGGCCAGGTTGCGGAACATGCGTACCAGCGGTTCCGGCCAGGGGTCGAGCCGGCACAGATGCTGTCGGTACACATGGGTGAACAGGGTTTCCTCGTATTCCGGGGCATCATAGTCCCCGGTCGCCTCGTATTTTTCAAGAATGCGCAGGACCTCGGGCGGCTGCTGGGCGCGCAACTCGTTGATATACGCGACATAGGCCGGAATGCTGGCGGTCATATTGGAGAGAATGAGTCCCTTGAGGTGCTGCTGATAGGCCAGGGCGTACTCCATGCCGAGCAGGCCACCCCAGGAATGGCCGAGCAGATAGAAGTGCTCAAGTCCAAGCGCGCTCCGAACCTGTTCGACTTCTTCTCGAAAATGTTCCACCGTCCATAGACCGGTATCGTCCGGCTGGTCGGAATAGGCCGAGCCGAGCTGGTCGTAGTAAATAATCTGAATATCGTGCTGCGGCAGAAAGTCCTCAAAACACTCAAAATACTCATGCGTACAGCCGGGTCCGCCGTGCAGGGTGAGGAGGGGAATCGATCCGGAACCAAAGCGCTTGGTCCAGACGGTGTACTTGCCATCAATCGGGATCATCTCAACCCCGCCGGTTTTGACATTTTGCATAGTCTTCTTCCCTTTGGTTGTGCGGTGTGTCTGCCTGGTCTCCGGTATAACACTGCCCGACGCAGCCTGACCAGAGTGGCCGCGGTTTCCCCTTTTTTCTGACCACTAATCACTAACCACTGTCACAGGGGGTTGCCCCTACGGGTCAGCGGACATGCTGACCCCCAATCCCTGCCCCCCAGCCTCTCCATGAGAAATCTCTAATCCTGGTCTCATCTTTCTCTCATATGCAGTTGCCATACTGAACGTCAAAGAACACGGTAATACTCATGAGAGGAGGAGTATGATGCAGACAAAGAAAAAAGTAGTGATCGGAGCGATGGCGGTTTCCCTGGCCCTCGGGGGCTTTACCCTGGGCCGGGTGACCCAAATGGATGTGGTCCAAGCGGCGCCGGAAACGGCAGTTCCCCGGCCCACCGTCACGCCGTCCGGCTTACCCTCATTTGCCGATCTGGCCGACCATGTCTCGCCGGCTGTGGTCCACGTTCGCGTTGTTGGTGTAGAAAAGGCGGCTGAGCGTGACCACCCCTCTTTTGGAAGAAGAAGGGGCGACCCACTCAATCCGTTCGGCCCCCAATTCCCGTTCCCGCCCGGATTTGGCGGCCCGCGTCCTCACCAGGGTATTCCGCGTCGCAGTTCCGGTTCCGGATTTATTATCCGTAAAGATGGGCTGATCATCACCAACAACCATGTGGTCGAGGGCGCAAACGAGATTATGGTCAATCTCCCGGACGAGCGCGAATATCAGGCGACGGTCCTCGGCCGCGACCCCAAAACCGACCTGGCCGTGCTCAAGGTTGAATCCGAGCAGGATTTGCCGGTCGCCACTCTGGGCGATTCCGAAGATGTCCGCGTCGGTGACTGGGTCATGGCCATTGGCAACCCGTTTGGGCTGAGCAATACCGTAACCGCCGGCATCGTTAGCGCCAAAGGCCGAACCATCGGGGCCGGTCCGTACGATGATTTCATCCAGACCGACGCCTCCATTAACCCCGGCAACTCGGGAGGGCCGCTGTTTAACGAAAAAGGCGAGGTCGTTGGCATCAACACCGCGATCTTCGGCAATGGCGGTGGGAATATCGGTATTGGTTTTGCCATCCCGATCAACCTGGCCAGGCAACTCGTGCCCGACCTGGAAACCAAAGGCCATGTGACGCGCGGCTGGCTGGGAGTCACCATACAGAAAATGACCGCAGAGCTGGCGGAATCCCTCGGTCTCGATGAGCCACATGGAGCCTTGGTTGCCGATATCACCACAGACAGCCCGGCCGATAAAGGCGGCCTGGAACGTGGCGATGTCATTGTCAGCTACGACGGCCACACGGTGAAAGAGAATGCCGACCTGCCCCTGCTGGTCGCCAACACGAAAGCCGGAACAAAAGTTCCTATTGACGTGGTACGCGCTGGAAAGATCAGGACGCTGACGGTCGAAATCGTCAAACTTGACGAACCCGAAGTCGCCAGCGGACCTGAAGCCGCTAAAAGAGGCAAGTGGGGGATGGCGCTGCGTGAACTCACGCCGGAAGAGCGAGACCGGCTGCGTCTCAAAGCCACTGAGGGGATTATCGTGGCTGGCGTGCGACCCGACAGTCCGGCCGCGGACGCCGGAGTCCGCGAGGGAGACGTGATCCTTGAGGTCAACCGAACTCCGATCAAAACGGTGGACGAACTCAAAGAGGCAATCGCTACAGTGACGGAAGACAAGCCGTTGCTGCTCCTGCTCCGGCGGAACAACGGCGTGAACCACTACGCCTCTCTGTCGGCAAAATAGAATTCTCCGTTCCCTCTGTACTGATGCTATAAAAAGGTACACCCGGTGCGGGGGTGGCCCTTTGATCTGTCTGGCCGGTGTAGGGGCAATTCATGAATTGCCCCTAC
>JAJDZM010000181.1 GCA_022824615.1 Candidatus Binatia bacterium
GGACCGGGATACCCGTCCTGATGGCGTGCGGGACCGTGCTGGGGTTCCGCAGAGCCGCCACGTCCATGCCTTGCTCGTGCGCGGACGGCAAGAGCTCAACCGTCTCTTTCCAGGCTTTGACACCCTGATGCTTGAGCGCGGGGCGCATGAGATTGACTTTGGCAACGACTTTGCCGCGCTCCGGAACTGGGGCTGGGAGCCCCGTCATCTCACCGGCATGCTGACGCTGTCCGCCAGTCGTCATCTGATTGAATCAACCGTCCGTGAGTTGTTCTGCAAGCTGCCTAATGTTGAGATCCGCTATCAGACGCGTGTGACCGGCCTGGGCATGACCACCCCCGGCCAGCCACGTATTGATACCGTGCATCTCGTACCGCGCGACGCAGATGAACCCACCTCGATGCGGGCTGACTTGGTCGTTGACGCCAGTGGGCGGGCGTCAAAAGCGCCGAATTGGCTCCAGGAACTTGGCATTGCGCCTCCACCTGAGACTATTGTAGACGCGCATACAGGCTATAGTTCGCGTTGGTATCAAGCGCCAGACCACCTCCCTAAAGACTGGTGGTGGAAAGGCATTTGGCTCGAACTCAAACTGCCGGAGTATCCCCTAGCCGGCGTGCTCTTCCCGGTCGAGCGCAACCGCTGGATTGTCACCCTCGCCGGTATCTCCACACACTATCCGCCCAAGGACGAGGACAAGTTTACAGCTGCGCTTGCGCAACTGCGCTCTCCGGTCGTGGCCGACGCAGTACGTCTCGCCGAGCCTATCTCTTCAGTCTATGCCTACCGGAAAATGGCAAACCGATTCCGCCGGTATGAAAAATGGAAAGCGCGCGTGGACGGCTTTATCGCCGTAGGAGATTCCACCTGCGCGTTTAATCCCGTGTATGGACAAGGCATGACAACCGGCACCCTCTCGGCTGGCGCGCTGGACGAGTGCCTCACAAAATACGGTCCGACGCATCCGGACCTGTCGCGGCATTTCTTTAAGGCCCAGGCTCGGGTCCAGGCCGCCCCGTGGGGTCTCGCAACCGGGGCCGACTTTCGCTTGCCGACAACGGAAGGTGAACGTCCAAAGGGTGCACGTCTGGTTGGCCCTTATATGAATGCCCTCTCTATGGCCGCTATCGAAGACATGACCCTCCGGCATCACATCGATGAAGTTCTTCATATGCTCAAGCCCCCCTCCAGCTTCTTTACCCCGGCAGTTATGGGGCGCGTGGCCAAAGGCACATTCCGGCGCCTGTGGCAGCATAAATCCGAGCAGCCTGCTCCTCCGGCCATGCCACCCACGCCGATGCCCGTGGTCTAGGGGGATAACCGCACCCCCTTGCCCCCCTAGACCAGCCAAGAAGAGCGCGGTATCATCCCCGTCCGCATTCATCTTTATGGTGAAAGTGTCCTGTTTTCGCGAGGATGGCGGAACTGGTAGACGCGCTAGTTTGAGGGACTAGTGGGGTAACACCCGTGGGGGTTCAAGTCCCCCTCCTCGCAGGTCGGACCCTCTGCACGCTTTCTTACCTCTACGCCTCCCGCCTCTGTATTCCTTGACTCCCTTTCGGGGGTGTGAAACACAGGGAGGCCATGTCGAACGTCTCGCCGAACCCCACAACCGACCCGCAACAGAATCCAGATCGTCTGCTTTTCACGCTCGAAAATGGCCTGCGGGTCGCCATTCAAGAAGACCATTTTGCACCCGTTGTCGCTATCCAGATATGGGTCAAGGCCGGCAGTGCGGATGAAACTCCCGATGTTGCCGGCGCCGCCCACGTCCATGAGCATATGCTCTTTAAGGGCACCCAGCGGCGTCCGGTCGGAGCCATCGCTTCTGAAATTGAATCATCTGGCGGCAGCATCAACGCGTTTACCACTGCGGATCATACCGTCTACCACATCGTCCTGGCCTCCCGACATTTTTCGGACGGGCTCGATATCTTGACCGACGCCATTCAAAACTCGACCTTTGATCCACACGAACTGGACAAAGAACTTCAGGTCGTGATGGAAGAATGGAAGCGTGGCGAGGATTCACCCACCACCCGAGCGGCAACCGAGCTGTTTGAGGTTGCCTATACACAGCACCCGTACGGTCGTCCGGTTATTGGCTATCGCACAACCATTGAGGCGCTCAATCGGGAGCGCGTCGTACACTTCTACCAACGCTGGTACCATCCCAATAATATGACGGCGGTAATTGTCGGGGACATTGACCGGGAAAAAGCCCGCCAAGAAGTCCAGCGGCTCTTTGGCCAAACCCCCTCCGTGCAACTTCCCGTCCGTCCCCGTCCGCCCGAACCGGCCCAGACCGAGCTACGCCTCTCCGTCGTGGATATGAACGTCGAGGAGTTCTACTTCTATATGGGCTTTCCCCTCCCGCCAGCTGAGCATGAAGATATTTTCGCCCTTGATCTCCTCAGCTTTATCGTAGGCGGCGGAGAAAGCTCGGCGCTCGTCCAAAAGCTCCAAGCCGAACAGGAATTGGTCAACTGGATTACGGCCAGTGCCTATACACCGGCCGATTCTGGTCTGTTCATCCTGGCGGCAGCACTGGAACAAGAGAAGATTCGGCCAGCGCTCGAACAGAGTTTGGCCCAGCTTTTTCAGTACAAGCATACGCCTGTGACCCAGACAGAACTCGACCGGGCTCGAACGAATCTAGCCAGTGATTTTGTCTACCGGCGGGAGACCGTCCAAGGCCAGGCCCGCCAACTGGGGTATTTTCTCACGGTCTTCTCCGACCCCGACTATGAGCAACGCTATCTCACCGGCTTGGCTGCGGTCACCCCTCAGGACATTCAGCGCGTCGCGCGTCAATACCTCTCTCCCACAAGTCTCAACGCCGTCATCCTAGGGAAGACGCAGGACACCAGTGTCCCGACCGCCGAGGACATCACACAATTGTGCCACCGCCTCGACCGACCGATCAGCAAGGCCGGCGTCCCAGCGGGAATAAACGGGGCGAGCGGTAGCGCGGTGACGGTCGTTCGCCTCGATAATGGTGTTCGTCTGCTGGTGAAGGAACACCACGGCGTCCCGGTCATGGCGGTTCAAGCGGCAACGCTCGGTGGCCTCTTGTTTGAAGATGAAGACAACGCTGGTAGCAGCAATTTCATTGCCGGCATGTTGACTCGTGGCAGCCAACAATTCTCACGCCTCAGCCTGGCGGAAGCGGTTGAATCGCTGGCAGGTGGCCTAAGCGGCTTTTCCGGCCGGAATAGTTTGGGCTTATCGGGCTCGTTTCTCACGACCCACGTCGAGCAAGGTATTGATATTTTCCTTGAGACCTTACTCCGTCCAACTTTTCCAGCCGATGAAGTAGAAAAACGTCGTCGTGAGATTTTACTGGCCCTCAAAAATCGCGAAGATGATCTCGCTCAGGTTGCATTTGATTTGTTCTACCAGACCTTGTACGAGACGCATCCCTATCGCCTGCTGACCCTCGGCAGCGAAGCCAGCGTCAGTGCCATGACACAGGAGCAGGTTGCCGCTTACTACAAAACTCTCCTCGACCCTGAACGTTTGGTGCTGAGTGTTGTTGGCGACGTTGAGACGACGCAACTGATTGACCGCCTGAGTGCCGGATTATCGACCCTGCCCGCAGTCACGCCACCTTCCGCCCCAGAGCCAGAGGCACGCCCGAGCGGTGTGCGGACCGCAACCAAGAGGGTAGAGAAACAACAGGCCCATGTGGTCCTGGGCTTTCAAGGCGTCTCCCTTGACAACCCAGACCGATATGCGCTGAAAGTCCTCGATACCATTCTGTCTCGCCAAGGGGGACGACTGTTCTATGAGGTGCGTGAACAGCGTGCCCTGGCCTATTCCGTGACCGCGTTCAGTGTTGAAGGTCTCGCCCCAGGGACGTTTGGCGTGTACCTGGGCACAGACCCTGGCAGCGTAGACGAAGCGGTGAGCGCCACACAAACGGAACTGGAACGCCTCCGCCAGGAGAAAGTCACGGCTGATGAGCTTGAGCAGGCCAAGAAATATATGACCGGCAGCTATGAGATTTCCCTCCAATCAAATGCCGCACAATCCGAAGAATTGGCCTTCAACGAGCTGTACGGCCTCGGGCATACGCACGGCCGCCGCTATCTCGACTATGTCCAGCAGGTGACGGCGGCAGATGTGCAGCGCGTTGCCAATACCTATCTCAATCCAACCCAGCAGACTCTGGTTATTGTGGGCCAATAAATTCATAGATTATGGGCGCAGAGCGATGGCTGCGTGTTGGGGTGTCCGTCCCTACTGAGGCGGTCGAAGTCGTCTCCTATCTTCTGGTCGAACTCGGCTCAAGCGGGATTGCTGAGGGAGAGTGGAAACCGGACACACCACCGCCAGCCTGGACGCTCGTCCAGGGATTTTTTCCTTCAGACCAGGATTCCGGGGCGTTGTTGGCACGTCTGACGAAGCATCTCCGGAGTATCGCCACTGAGTATCCAGTCCTGGCCACCTGTGTTCCTGCGTGCGAGGTCATCGCCAGTGAGTCCTGGCAGGAGCATTGGAAAACCCACTTCCCTCCCCTCCCGGTTGGACAACGCTTGCTTGTTCTTCCGCCCTGGGAGGCTCGGCCTGCGCAATCGAAGCGAGAGGTGATTGAGATCAATCCCAGCATGGCCTTCGGCACCGGGCATCATGCGACCACGTACACCTGTCTGGAAGCGCTTGAAGCGTTGTGCCGCACGTATGGCCCTCCGGCGCAGGCCCTGGACTTGGGCACCGGTTCTGGAATTCTGGCTATTGCCTTAGCCAAGCTAGGAACTCCTTCAGTCTGGGCAACGGATATCGATCCGACCGCGCGCGAAGAAGCGCAGCAAAACGCACGGGTAAACGGCGTCGCAACAGCCATCCATATCAGCGCTGCCAACCTCAACGAACTGCCAACTCATTTTCCATTGATCGTCGCCAATCTTTTTGCCTCAACGCTGATTGCATTACGTCCGGCGCTTACGCACATACTGACACGTTCCGGCCATGCCATCTTATCTGGTATCCAGAGCGACCAAGCCGAGGCCGTGCTTCAGGCATTCCACGCACCAGACTGGACGCTGGTAGAACGTCGCTCCAAAGACGACTGGACAACGCTGGTCTTACGTCGGGACTCCGACTGACCGGACAGCAGGTGATATGCGGCGCTTCTTCATCTCATCCCAGGCCATCGTCCAGGGTCGGGCTCAACTCAGCGGGGAAGAGTTTCATCATCTGCGTCACGTCCTGCGGCTCGGTCGTAGCGCACGCATCGCCCTATACGATGAAAGAGGCGCGACCTACCACGGTGAGATTCTCCGTATCGCGCCCACATATGCTGAAGTCGGCATCACGAAACACCAGTCAGCGGTATCGTCCTCTTTACACCTCACACTGGCTCAGGGCACGCTCAAAGGACGCCAAATGGACCTCGTGATTGAAAAAGCCACCGAGCTCGGCGTTTACGCTATTGCGCCCTTTGTCTCGGCCTTTACGGTTGTCCGTATTCCTGACGACAAACGGGCTGAACGGACAGCGCGCTGGCAGCACATCGCCCGTGCTGCGGCAAAACAGTCGGGCAGCCCACCGCCCGAGATTCGTCCGCCGCAGTCTTTTCCTGAGCTCTTGCACTCTGTTCCGACTCCTTCAGGGAAGCTTATTTTCTCGGAACGAGAGCGGACACTACACCTCAAGGAGTTTGCCCGACACGCCACTCAGTTCGACTCCCTGCATATTCTCGTTGGTCCAGAAGGCGGCTTTGCTCCCGAAGAAATCGAGCAGGCCCAGGCCGCCGGGTTTGTGTCGGTCAGTTTGGGGGCTTCGGTGCTACGGGCGGAGACGGCGAGTATAACTGCTGTCGCCCTGTGTCAGTTTCTGTGGCGCGATATCCGTTCCCCCTTGCCTTAAACCCAACGACTGCCTAGCATGCCGCCTCTGTGGACAGAGGAAATTCTTCCTCAGTTTGACGGGAGCACGCCGGCTAAGAGGAGGCAGCATGATGCGTTTCGCCTTTATTATGGACCCGATTCAACACGTCCTGATCGACAAAGACACCACCTTTGTTTTTATGCTTGAGGCGCAGTCCCGTGGCCACGAGGTCTGGTATCTGGAAATGTCCGACCTGTTTATCGAACGCGCGCGCGCCATGGGTCGAGCCCGCCGGATCGAACTGCGCCGAGAGCTGGACAACCATTTTACCTTTGGCGCAGAACATACGGGCCCGTTGGGTGAGTTTGACGCAATTTTTATGCGCAAAGATCCGCCCTTTAATATTGCCTATCTGCACGCGACTCAACTGCTCGACCTTGCCCAGAATGAGGGCGCGGTTGTCCTCAATCGTCCCGCCGGCCTGCGCGCGGCAAACGAGAAACTCTACGCCCTCAACTTTCCCAACGTCATCCCCGCTACCCTGATCGCCCACGATACCAAGCGCCTCAAAGCCTTTCTCGATGAGTTGGGCGGAGAGATGATTATTAAACCCATAGACGGTCATGGCGGGGCCGGAATTTTTTATGTCCGTCAGGATGATCGGAATCTGAACTCTATCCTCGAAACCCTGACCCAGGACGGCCGCGAGGCCATCATTGCCCAGCAGTATATCCCGGAAGTCCGTCAGGGTGACAAACGTCTCATCGCCCTGAACGGTGAACCCATCGGCTGTACCCTGCGGGTGCCTCGGGCCGATGAAAATCGGGGGAATATCCACGTGGGTGGAACCTGTGTCAAGGCGGATATCACCGACCGCGATAAAGAGATCTGTCGAACCGTCGCCCCGTTTCTCCAGAGAGACGGGTTGTATTTTGTCGGGCTCGACATCATTGGTGACTACCTGACCGAGGTCAATGTCACCAGCCCAACCGGTGTGCAGGAAATTGATCGGCTCAACCAGACCTGCCTGGAAGTCCAGGTCATTGATTTTGCCGAGCGACGGGTGGTAGCGCAGCAGCGCAGCCGTGCCTAACTGACACCCAATGCCGCACGACACTCGCCCTCCAGCTGGCCGAGCTTGGTCGGCGCATACCCGTGAGGTCCTCTATTCCTTTCTGGCAGGAATTTTTCTCACCTCTCTCACCTTGGGAAATGTTGTCGGGATTACGAAGTTCGTCGACCTGGGCTGGTTTGTGATTCCGGCCGGGCTGTTGGCCTACCCTTTTACCTTTTTGGCCACCGACCTGATCAGCGAACTCTACGGCCGGCGGCGAGCGCAGTCCATCGTCTGGGTTGGTTTCTGCATGAATTTCTTCATGCTTTTCCTGATGTGGTTCGGTCACGTGTTGCCGGATGCCTCGGGCGTATCTGGCGCCACGGCAACCTTTGAGGAGGTGTACGCCTTTATGAAGCCGGGCGTTATCGCCTCCATGGTTGCCTATCTGGTCGCTCAGTCCGTCGATGTGCATCTCTTCCACTTCTGGCAACAGCTCACCAAGGGGCGACATCTATGGCTACGCAATAACGGCTCGACCATGCTCAGCCAAATCATTGATACGCTGCTCATCTCGTCAATTCTGTATGCTTCCGGCGCGCTCGGCTCAGCCGTTGATTCGATAGACAAACTCATCCCGCTGGCGCTGTCCTCGTATGCCTTCAAGCTCGTCTTTGCCCTGCTCGACACACCCTTGTTCTACCTAGGGGTGTATTGCCTGAGAGACCGCATCCCAGCCGTAGATGATAGCCAGTACGCAACATAGCCAGTACGCTCGGACGTACACCGTGACCGTGTCAACTCGGCTATCCGGATTGTCGGGCCGCCCACTCCTCAAACCGGGCCATGCGTAGACTATTGGGCGTTTCGTGGAGAATATAGGTGACTGGTTCGCGAAAGGTCTTGGCCTGAAACGATTTTTGAGCTCGTTCCCACAGGTCGAGGTCTTCCCCATAGTTCAGGTCACAAAATCCGCCCAACTCGATAAAGACGGTGCGCTTTCCGAACAGCGTCCCACCGATCACACACTCGGATATGCGGATAAGCTTGGTCGGATCAAAGAAGTCGACGACCCATTGCTTGCCAGCGACCTGGACGCCGCCTTGAATCAAATCAAGCTCATGCTGACGCAACAGCGCGAGCCGCGTCTCCAAATGGGCGGGGCAGTATTCATCATCACTATCGAGACAGGCAATATATTCTCCTCGGGCTTCCGCAACGCCACGGTTGCGCGCGGCCCCAACCCCCTGATTTGCCTGGCGCACATAGCGAATCCGGTCGGACCGTTGCTGCCACGCCGCGACAACGTCGGCCGTATTATCGGTGCTACCATCGTCGATAACGATCAGCTCCCAGTCCGTGAACGTCTGGACCAGCACCGATGCGATACTCCGCGGCAATAAATCCGCTCGATCAAAAGTCGGCAGGATCACGGATATTAGTGGCGTGTTGCGTCCTGCGTCTCGTCTCCCCGACATTGCTGCGTCCCTCCCCGCCCAACGTCACTCTCACTGGACGTTGATTACCGCCCGCCAGTGGTCAAATCGTCCGCCTCCCCTCCACGCGCTATCATCACCGACTCATCAACGTCAACGGTTCGATTCTCACCCCTTGCGCCCCCGCAACAGGGCTTGCCAAGAAACTGGATTAACTGCTAAGAGAATGCCCCACCGTGTGGGCAGGTAGCTCAGTCGGTAGAGCAGAGGACTGAAAATCCTCGTGTCGACGGTTCGATTCCGCCCCTGCCCACATTTTTTAGACTTAAGATGTTTGACTGGATCAGCGCAGCTCCCGCTCTTCTTGTGATCATCACAGGGGTATTCTTGGCATGGGAACGAGTAGCTCCCGGGAGAGAGCTGCCGCACGCGGCAGGTTGGTATGTTCGAGCACTTATCATCAATCTATGCCAGCTTCTTATGACGTTGGCTGTTGGATACTACTGGCACCAAGTCTGGGACGGAAGTTCCTTGCTTAGTATCTATAAACTACGTCAGCCCTTTCTCGAAGGACTTCTAGGCTGGTTCGTTGGAACCTTCGTATTTTA
>JAJDZM010000080.1 GCA_022824615.1 Candidatus Binatia bacterium
CTGAGAGAAGAGCTTGCCACCAACAACGACTGCCGCAATTTTTTGGGTGTTGGTGATATCCTCCAGGGGGTTCGCTTCGAGCAAGACGAGATCGGCAATCTTGCCCACTTCGACGGTGCCAAGCAGGTCTTGTTGGTCAAGGTACAGGGCAGGATTGCGGGTCGCGGTCTGTAATGCCTCCATAGGTGTCAGGCCGGCCTCGACCAGGAGGGCCAATTCTTCGTGTAACGATGAGCCGGGGAAGACATACGGGGCGGGCGTATCTGTTCCGGCCAAGAAGGGTACGCCTGCTCCGTGCGCCGTTTTGATCAAATCAAACAGCGTCCAGAAATACTGCTTGCCCGCTGCAATATCCTCGGCAGAGCGGCCTGCGAGCAAGCGTTCTTCCTTCGTCACGCGCCAAGCCGCAACCCACGCGGTGGGAATATAGTCCAGTCGCGGGTCAGCCGGAAATGCGTTTTCGTCAATATGCGATAAGCCCCGCATCCACACGATCGTTGGACACTGCCACATGCTCTTCTGCGCGAGGCGTGCAAACAGCGCTTCTTCTTTCTCTTTACTCTGGGTACTGAGGAGGCGTTGAACGGGTTCTTTTTTTTGGAGCAGGTCAAAAATCGACACCGTCCGGATCAGTTCTTCCTCCACTGTTGAACTGCTTTTGAGCCAACCAATGAAATGCTCCATGCTGTGTTGCCCGGCCTCGGATGCCTCCGTGGCAGTGATCTGATCCGGCAGATGGCCGGCAACTCGCAAGCCGTGCTGTCGGGCCTCGCGTATGACGGCGAAATAGGCGTCGCGCGGAATGAGCGACTGGACTTTGATAAAGTCTGCCCCTTGCTGCTTGAGCTCTAATACAGTCTGGCGCCCTTCGGTTGCATTGTTCACACTGACCGATTGGGGGAAGGGCGGGTTGGGGCCATCCAGCATGGGACCAGAGGCGATAATACGGGGACCGACCCGCTTGCCTGCCGTAATCTCCTCACGCCACCGGGTAAGGGCCGCCAAGTCGCCGCCCATATCTCGAATGCCTGTGACTCCGTGGGCGATGAACAGCGGCAGAAAAATATCCTTGCTTCTCGGATACGTCTCAATGTCGGCGATATGGGTATGCATATCCCACAGGCCGGGTATGAGAAAGTGGTCCGCAGCATCGAAAACGTGGGCACCCGAGGGGATAGCGACCGTCCCGGTTTCCCCCAGGGCGCTAATACGATCCTGAATGAGCACAACGGTCATGTCGGGCCGGGCCGGCGTCCCAGTCGCATCTATCACCGTTACGTTGGTAAAGACGACCGGAGCGAGGGGGGAAGGATCGTCCTGCTGCGCTTGAAGAGCGTGTATACTCGCCGCCAACAGGAATGGGATGAGTGCAAGCGAGTGTTTCATTCCAGCCTCCTCCAAACCCTCTCATCTGTGGTGACTATTTTCTCTTTACTCCTACACTGCTTTCCTCCTATACTCCAGTGAAAACAACACAAGGAGGACGCAATGGCCCAGACCTTTGAAAAGCAGAGTGTGACAGACGAACTCGCGCAACAGATGGTGGCCGCGGCTGTTGCCAAAGCAAAGGAACTTGGGGTGCCCCAAGTTGTTGCCGTACTGGACGAGAGTGGGCTGCTCAAGGCGTTTTGCCGAATGGATGGCACGCCGTTAGTCAGTATCGAGGTGTCTCAGAACAAAGCCTACACTGCCCTTTTTGGGATGCCGTCGCACGAGTTTTTTAACTTTATTAAGGATGATCCGGCGCTCTTGGCAGGGGTGCCGCATATTCCGCGCATTGTGACCTTTGGCGGCGGTTTGCCGATCCAAATTGGGGATAGAGTGGTCGGAGCAATCGGGGTCAGTGGCGGTTCGGTTGAACAAGATATCGAATGCGCCCAGGCCGGCCTCGGCGCGCTTGCGTAGCAGCAGCGGGTGGTAACTCTTGCAATTGTGACGCATTCCGTTGCAGGATGAGGAGACTCGTCAACATCTTGCACCAAGGACATGAACCGGGTGGCTACGGGGAGGATGAGATGTAATCGCAACTGGCTCCCATGAGCCAAAGGAGGGTCCATATGGCAGAGTACGATCTGCTTATCAAGAACGGCACGATCATCGACGGATTGCAGGTTCCCCGCTATCGGGGCGACATTGCAATTCGTGACGGCAAGATCGTTGCCATGGGGAATATTCAAGACACGGCCACGCGGGTACTTGATGCGACCGGCCTGATCGTCGCGCCAGGGTTTATGGACATCCATACCCATTACGATGCGGCGCTCAGCGGCGGCACGGCCTGGGACCCGTATGCCACGCTCTCCGGCTGGCACGGCGTGACTACGGTCGCGATCGGGAACTGCGGCTTCGGTTTTGCGCCGGTGCGTCCGGAAGACCGCGACCGGGCAATGCGCCGGATGGAGCGAACCGAGTCCATTCCGTTGTCCTGTATGCAGGCCGGTATGCGCTGGGACTGGGAGACCTTCCCTGAATATCTGGACAGCCTGGACCGTGGCGGATTGGGTATCAACGCCGCCTCACTCGTCCCGTACTCTCCGCTGCGCGCCTGGGTCTTGGGTAACGATGCGGCGCGGGACCCGGACTATAAGACAACCCCGGATCAGATTGCGGAGCTGAAACATCTGCTGCGAGAAGGGTTGCAGGCCGGCGGCTTCGGCTTTTCCGCCAGCTTTAGCATGGCGAACCGTGACTATGATGGCGGCTATCTTCCGACCCACGTGGCACCGCGTGAAGAGTTTCTCGAAATGGCGTCCGTCATGCGCGAGTTCAACCGGGGCTCTATCGAGTGGACCATGGGTCATGCTCTCCAAGGGCTGGGAATGGACTTCCTATTGGAGTTGGCCAAGACGAGCGGCCGACCGGTGAACTGGAACGCGATTATCCACGACCCGTCCTCCCCCGACACTTGGCGCGAGCAATTGGCCTGGACCGAGCGGGCAAATAAAGAAGCGCCGGTCCTGCCGGTCAATATCTGCATGCCGATTGAGTTTGAGTTCACGCTGGAAACCATGGGCCTGTTTGACCAGCTCCCGGCCTGGAACGAGGCCACGGTCGGCAGCCTGGAAGAGCGTCGCATGAAGCTGGCCGACCCCGGTCGGCGCGCGGCCCTCAAGGCCGATATGGAAAAGGCCCCGACCGTCATGCCGGGCGAGAATCCCGACGGCGAACAGGGTCAGCTTCGGATGTTTCGCTGGGACGAGACGTTTATCGACGATGTCCACCTGGAAAAGAACGCTCATCTCAAGGGTCGTACCGTTGCGGAAATGGCCCAAGAACAAGGTAAACATCCGATCGACGCGCTGCTCGACCTGTCCGTAGAAGAAGACCTCAAGACCGAGTTTGCCATGCAGGGCTTTATCAATAACGATGAAGAAGCCCTGACCACGATTCTTAAACATCCCCTCTGCCTGGTTGGAGCCTCGGATGGTGGTGCGCATACCAAATTCCTGACCCTGGGCCGCTATCCGACTCATTTCTTGACCCACTGGGTGCGCGACAAGCAGATTATGACCCTGGAAGAAGCGCACTGGCGGCTGTCGACCATGGTGGGCTGGGCGATTGGCATTCGGGACCGAGGCTGGCTGCGCGAGGGCATGCCCGCGGACATCGTGGTGTACGACCTGGAAAAGCTGGCCGTGCGCCCGATGGAGACGATCAAAGACCTGCCCGACGGCGACTGGCGGCGGGTCCAAAAGGCCGACGGCTATCGGTATTCGATTATCAACGGGCAGATTACGTTTGAAGATGGTCAGTGCAGCGGGGCTCTGCCGGGTAAGATGCTGCGTAGTTATGACATGGCCGCTGGCTAACGCAGCGCGACCCACCTTCGGGTTTTACCGAGGACAAAACGCCGGGTTTCGACCCGGCGTTTTGGTATGCAGTTAAGTATTCCGCTGCTGTGTCTCTCAAGGAGGATTGTGGAGCATGACGGCTTCGGAACAGCGAGTTATCGACGCGCTTGAAGCATTGGGGCTGCCCTTTGAGCGGATAACCATAGACCCGGCCCATGCCGATACGGCGGTGTTTTGCGCTCACTATGGCTATCCGCCGGAAACGTCCGGCAACACAATCGTTGTAGCGTCCAAGAAAGAGCCCAAGAAGTTTGTGGCCTGTGTGGTCCTGGCCACAACCCAGCTTGATGTGAACAAACGGGTGCGCAAGCTTATGGGGGTGTCCAAGGCGTCGTTTGCCTCAGCCGAGGAGATGCACGCGCTGACGGGGATGGAGGTCGGCGGTGTGACGCCGTTTTCACTACCGGCGGATATGCCCTTATACGTTGACAGTCGGGTGATGGAGCTGGAAACCGTTATCCTGGGTGGTGGCGGGCGCAGTCTCAAGATTGGGATTTCGCCAGAAGTTTTCCATAAGCTGGGGGCTGAGGTTGTCGCAGATTTAGGTATCCGACGACCTGTGGTAGGGACGAAAGCATAGGACTCCATCCACATCGGGGAGTAAAAGGAGGACGGAATTTCCTAGGGCGTGTCATCAGTTAGTGGTCTCCCTAGTCGGCTTTCCGGTGTCGTTTCGGTATACTTCCCTGGTCAGCCCGAGAGAGGAGGGAGGGGATAAT
>JAJDZM010000200.1 GCA_022824615.1 Candidatus Binatia bacterium
ACCTTCGACCAGAGGCCGGTCGCATTCGAGTCGGGCATCGTCGAGACGATCGAAAGAAGCGCGGCCGCGATCGACCAGCCGTCGCTCAGGATTCCGTCGGGGGCGAACCACGACGCGGCCTTCATCGCCAGGGTCAGCCCGACAGCGATGATCTTCATCCCGTGCCTCCGCGGCGTCAGCCATCACGAGAGCGAATACGCCTCTCCGGAAGACTGCGCCGCGGGCGCCCGGGTGCTCGCCGAGACCCTGCGGGCGCTCGCTGACAGCTGAGGAGCAGAGATGGACGACCCCTACCCCCGCGACCTCGTCGGCTACGGCCGGACGCCTCCCGATCCGGAATGGCCGGGCGGGGCGAGGCTGGCGGTCCAGTTCGTCGTCAACTACGAGGAGGGCGGCGAGAACACCGTGCTCAACGGCGACGCCCACTCCGAGACGTTTCTCAGCGAAACCCCCGGCGGGTCCCCGGTCGTGGGCGCGCGCAACATCAACACCGAGACCATGTACGAATATGGCAGCCGGGCCGGCTTCTGGCGCCTGATGCGGCTGTTCGAGCAGCGCGGCATCCACTTCACCTGCTACGCGGTCGGGCTCGCCATCGAGAAGCACCCCGACGCCGCCATCGCGATGCACGAGGCGGGGCACGAGCTGGCGACGCACGGGTGGCGCTGGATCGACTACCAGCATGTCGACGAAGCGACCGAGCGCGAGCACATGAAGCTTGCCATTGCCGCGCACGAGAAGATCGTGGGAGAGCGCCCCTTGGGCTGGTACGGGGGACGGGTGAGCCCGATCACGCGGCGGCTGGTCGTGGAGGACGGCGGATTTCTCTACGACGCGGACGCCTATAACGACGACCTGCCGTACTTCACCCAAGTCGGAGAAACTCGACATCTGATTGTGCCGTACTCCTTCACCTATAACGACGCGCGTTATGTCCTGCCCCAGGGCTATGGCAGCCCGTCAGATTTCTTTGAGTCGTGTAAGCGCGGCCTGGACGAACTCTGGGCCGAGGGCGAGGCCGGCTATCCCAAGATGATGTCCATTGGACTCCATCCGCGTATCGCCGGTCAAGCCGGTCGGACGTCGGGACTACGCGAGTTTATCGAATACGCCCTGGACAAAGGCGGAGTGTGGATTACGCGGCGCATCGATATCGCACGCTGGTGGCTCGAACATCACCAAGAGTTTCAACGCTAAGGAGGGATCAAATGGACAACGAATGGATGGAAAAACTGGCGATTCAGGAACTCTTTGCCCGCTATGCCCACGCCATTGACGATCTCAATCCTGAGGCCTGGGTTGAATGCTTTACGCCGGATGGAATTTTTCAGGTTGGGACGCGCGCCATGCGTGGTCAGGCGGCCCTGCGCGGCTACGCCGATGTTCACGTCCGGGAAATTCGCTGTCGGCATATGATGGCTAACTTTCTGTATGCGGTGAACGGAGACGAAGCCACCGGCCAGTGCAGTATGCTGGCAACGCTGGCAACTGCCGGTGGGTATAAGATCTTCGCCCAGGGCCGTTATGTTGATCGCCTGGTCAAATACGAGGGTGAATGGCGTATTGCCCACCGGAAAGTCGAGACCGACCAACTCGCTTCTGATCCTACCGGGATTACGAGTATCGCCGACTCTGACGTTGCCGCGCTGGTCCAATCCTTGGTAGACGCGGCCCGAGAACTCGGGGAAAGAGTGCCGGTGTAAACCGCGGCTTCAAAGGAGGGACGTATGGATCTCGTGATTCGGAACGGAACGGTCGTGACGGCGAGTGATATTGCGCAAGCCGACGTGGGCGTTGAAGGTGGCAAGATCAAACACATCGGTCAAGGGTTAGGACCGGCGGCAAAGGAAATTGATGCCAGCGGGAAATACCTTTTCCCCGGTGGCGTTGATGTCCACACCCACGTTGATATTGAACTGATGGGCCATCGCTCGGTTGACGATTTTTACTCCGGGACCGTGGCCGCGGCGTGTGGCGGTGTCACCACCATTGTCGATTACGCCTTTCCCGAGGCGGGCCAGTCGATTCAGAGTAGCGTCGAAGCCTGGGAGGAGAAAGCCAAGGACAAGTCCATTATCGACTACGGCATCCACCCGGTCATCCTGGAGCCGACCCAGCAGATTATTGATGAAATGGCCGACGCGATTGCTGAGGGCCATAGCAGCTTCAAGCTGTTCATGATCGGTATGGCCCGTTTTGACGAGTTGGCGGCTGACTACCTCAAGGTTATGGCCCAGGCCGGCAAACACGGGGCGCTGACCAACGTCCACGCCGAAGACCAGTGCTTGATCAGCTATCTGTGCGAACAAATGACGTCCGAGGGCAAGCTGGGTCCAAAACACTTCCCCGACTCGCGACCCCGCGAGTCCGAGGGCCTGGCGGTGCAGCGCGCGCTCAGCATGGCCAAGTACGCGGAAGCTCCCATTTATTTAGTCCATCTGTCATGTGAGGAAGCCCTGGCTCCGATTCGTCAGGCCCGCGCCCACGGTCAGATCATCTACGGCGAAACACGGCCGCTCTATTTGCATCTCTCTCGCGAGCGCTTTGAAGAGCCGGACGCCGAACGCTATGTTGGCTGGCCGCCGCTGCGAGAAGCGTCTCAAATGCAGGTCATGTGGGACGGCTTGCGCAACGATAATCTGCAAACCGTGGCCACGGACCACTGCGGCTGGAATCTGGCTCAGAAAAAGGCGGGCCAGGCCGTAGATGAATTGCTGCCCGGCATGTCCAACCTCGAAACCCTGATCCCCATGCTCTACTCCGAGGGTGTCGGCCAGGGGAAATTATCGCTCAACCGCTTTGTCGAAGTGAGCGCCACCAACCCGGCCAAGCTGTTTGGTCTCTATCCCCAGAAGGGTACGATCACGGTAGGGTCGGATGCCGACATCGTAATCTTTGATACAGAGAAAGACGTCACCATCCGTCATCGCAATATGCACTCGCGGGCCGACTATGAGCTGTATGAAGGCTTTCAGGTGACAGGCTGGCCAACGCACACGCTCTCGCGGGGAGAGGTGATTGTGGAAAACGGGACGGTGTTGGGCAACGCGGGCAGGGGGCAACTGCTGAAAAGGAAGCGCTTTACGCCGTTATAGGAGGGAGACCCCGGCTGTCCTGATGACTACAGCGCCTGGGCGGTTATTAGTGCAAACGGGGAGGAGGATGGTTGCGTCTCAGCTTGCCTTGTCCCTCTCCCCCCAGCCCTCTCCCTCCGGGGGAGAGGGACAAGCATTGATTACTTTGCGACCTGACTCTCGGCCTGACCGTTCACGCTGACCCCGGCGCCCTCCTGGGCCAGGACCGCGGCGGCAGCATCTTCGACTACCGTGCCTTTGAAAAAGTCCGGATTCGTTCCACCCAAGAACCGAATCGGATTATCGCAGGTGAAATCGCGGAAGTTCTCTGATGTCATCAGCCCGTCTTCCACGAACTCATAGGTTTCGGGCAGGACGTGGGCCATATTCGGGACATCAAAATGGCCGATGTCGGAACCGAACAGGGCGTGCAACTGGGCGTCAAACGGGTTGGCATTGCGGTTGAAGGCCATGACATTCATCCGATCATCCGCCTCGCAGCCGAAGTAGAAGTTCCTGGTAAACAAGTCTTTGATCTCCTCGGCTTTGGTGATGCCGCAGGCCGAATAGTCATCCAGGTTTTCAATGCCTCCGGTATCGACCGAACCCCTGGGTGGCATGGCGGTATCAAGGGCGGCTTCCCGTTGGCGCAGCGCCTCAACAATGGTGGCATTGCCGTACTGCTCGGCGAGTTCACGGAACAGCGTATGGTCGAGGTTGGCCGGATCAACTTCGGCCAGAGCGTCGATATTACGCTTCTCCCAGTGTTCGATCAGATCGACGTAGAGCTGACACGCCCAGCCGACCCCGCCTTCGAGAAAGGCAAACTTGAGCTGCGGGAAGCGTCGCGTCACGCCGCCTAAGAACAGCGCCTTGCACACCGCCTCGTTGGCGGCCGCGAAATGACCAATATGGTTATAGGTGAAATTGCTCGGCGACATGCGCATGGCAAACCCGCGCCCACCGGAATGAAAGGAGGGAGCGACTTTGAGCTCAACACATTTGGCCCAGACCGGGTCGTAGTTATAGTCGCTGTCAAGACCCAGGACGTCCCGATACGCGACAAATTGCGCTGCATCGGGGTGAACCTCAAGCGCAGCCGGAACGTCGCGCCGGATCAGGCTGCCCAGCATGACGACCTTCAAGCCGAGTTGCGTGACCGCATATTCCAGCTCGGCAACGGCCTCGTCCGGGGTGTGCATGGGAATCACTCCCGCCGGTGTCAGCCGATCCGCATATTTGCCAAAATACTCGGCGCTAAAGGTATTGAAGGCGCGACAGGCCGCCTGACGCGCCTCTGCGTTGGGAATCAGCGGCAGGCCGAGGCCAGCCGTGGGATACATCACGCTGAAGTCGAAGCCAAATTCGTCCAGCCGTTCATACAAAAGCTGCGGCATGACCGCAGTCGCCCGGTCGCGCGTATTCTTGGTTGGCAGCGCCCAGAACGCCTGCTGGCCGACCCCACTGGCCCGGCGTTCGGCCACGGACATGGCGAGTTCCTTTTGCACCAGCTTAGGGAAAAAAGAGAATCCTTCGACGGCTTTATCGCCGCCGATTTTTCGCATTTCCTCTCTGACCAATGGTCCGAATTCCAGCCAGTGTCCATCCGCGTCGATAATGGGATGATTCAACTGGGCGCGTACCTCTGATGTTGCTGCGTGTCCGTTACTGCTCATTTTTTCCCTCCTTAGCT
>JAJDZM010000219.1 GCA_022824615.1 Candidatus Binatia bacterium
GAGCCTTCCAGTTCAAGACCGAAGATGTCGGTGTCCGCGGTGTTGCGCACCACCTGGGCAAAGTTCCCATCGGGCGTATCGAGCAGCACCTCGCGCTGCATGTCTTCGATCTGACTGAAGAAAATAGCGCCGCTGAGACGGGCGCGCCCGCCGATGGTGCTTTTGAAGCCCAGTTCGTAATTGTCGATCTGCTCTTCATCGGTCGGGCCGGGGCCAACGTCGGGATGGTTATTGCGCAGATTATAGCCGCCCGACCGAAAGCCGCGCGTCCAGTGCATATAGACCTGGGTATGCTTTGCGGGCCGGTAGGTCAGCCCGACCTTGGGCGACAGGGTGTACCAGCTATCCTTGTCCTTGAAATTGCTCGGGCAGGCCGGACCGTGCACGATATTACACGTCGTCAGGTCCAGAGCAATGGTGGTGACATCGGCTTCCTTCTCCTCATAGCTGAAGCGCAGTCCGGTATTCAATGTCAGCCAGTCGGTCAGGTCGTAATCTCCGGCCATGAACACCCCGAACGTGTCCACATCGTACAGGCCGCCGCCATTCTGTATTCTGGCCCTGCCCATCGTGTCATCCGTCAGTTGCCGCCGCTCGTGATAGTCGATTGCGTTCGTGAAATAATACAGCCCGGTGGCCAGGTGCAGGCGGTCAAAAAACACGCCGTTGTAGCGCAGCTCGTTGCTGAACTGTTCCGCGCGAAGCAGGGTCTCGAAAGTCCGTATGCTGACTACGGGAGCCAACACGGAACTCAGGGCATCGGCCTGCGCGTCCCGCCAGCCGAAGATGTTGGTCACGGTCCCGTTGCCCAACGCTACGTCCCAGTCCAGTCGGGCGTTCAGAAAATGAATCTTGGTGTCCAGGAAGCCGTCGTTGTCGACGGAGAAGGCGTGACTCTGGCGGTCGTAGCTATTGATATCCTGAATGGGTGCACCGTCGCCGTCGAGATCCTGATACTCGTAGCGGACTGTCAGGCTCAGGATATCCAGCGGTTGCCAGGAGAGGACCGGGCGCAGCATGAGGGTGTCTTGCGCGCCGAACGCCCGGTCGTCGTATTTGTTCTCGAACCAGCCCTGATCCTGATTGGAATACACCGTGAAGCGCGCCGCCAGGGTGTCGGTCAGCGGGGCGTTGAGCGTACCCGACACATACATATTGGGCGCTTTCCCACCGCCTTCGACCGAAGTGCGCAGCCGCGCTTCATATTGGTTGGTCGGAGCCCTGGTGTTGAGCAGGACCGCCCCGCCCACGACGTTGCGGCCAAACAGGACGCCCTGCGGCCCGCGCAGGACCTCAATGCCCTCCAGGTCGAAGGCGTCGTACAGCACCATGGCGTTGGTCCCCATATACACGCCGTCAACGAACACGCCGACCGTTGGGTCAATCGTCGGAATCGAACTGTTGATGCCCAGGCCGCGGATCGAAAAATTCGCCGTTCCGCGCGAGGTGCCGATTTCGTCAAAGCTCACATTGGGGATACCGACCGTCAGGTCGCCCAGGTCGCGCACCTTTGCGGCTTCGAGCTGTTCGGAGTCAAAGGTGGTGATGGACACCGGCACGTCCTGGATCGACTGCTCGCGCTTCTGGGCAGTCACGACAACATCATCGAGCAGCAGAGCGCTTTCGGGGGCGGCGTCTACGGCTTGGGTGGAGTCCTGAGCGCTGGCCGCCACCGGCAGAATGACGAGCCCCAGCAGCAGGATGAGGGTGGGAAGAGCCGTGGAGTGGTCGCTCCGGGTATGGACCTCCACTGTGTCGCATAAGTTCACGGTGTTCTCCGTTTCTCTGTCCAAGAACCTTGAGTAGAAGAGCCAGGATTGTAACACGGTGAGATGAAGGTCAGTAAAGCCCACCAGCCTGGGCGGCCTGCCTTGCACCTGATAAGCGGCCTAGTATAGCATGCGCTCGAATCTCACAAAGGAGGACAGCAGATATGCAAGTTGGATATTTCGCGGTTGGCATTGGACTGGGCGCAGACCCCGAGGTGGTCAGCGTGACGGCGCAGACCGCTGAGCAAGCAGGCTTTCATTCCCTCTGGGCACCTGAACACGTGGTCTTACTCGACCAGTACACCTCAAAATACCCGTATTCAGCCGACGGTCGGCTGCCCATGCCAACCACGCAGATCGATATTCTCGATCCCTTTGCCGCGCTGACGTACGCCGCCGCACAAACCAAAACAATCCGTCTGGGAACCGGCATTTGTCTGGTGCCCGAGCGCAATCCGGTCGTCACCGCAAAAGAAGTCGCCAGTCTGGATAAGCTGTCGGGCGGACGGTTCGACTTCGGCGTGGGTGTGGGCTGGCTGGCGGAAGAGTTCACCGCGGTGGGCGTCCCCTGGGAACGCCGGGCGCAACGTACGCGTGAGTATCTCAAGGTTATGAAAATGCTGTGGACTGAGGAAGAGTCGGAGTTCAGCGGCGAGTTTTGCAGTTTCCCCAAAGTCCGTTCGTATCCCAAGCCTGTCCAAAGCCCGCATCCGCCGATTATTTTCGGGGGCGAGAGCAAACCCGCTCTGCGGCGCGTCGGGGAGGTCGGCGATGGCTGGTTTGGGGTGAACGTCACACCCGAAGCAGCCAAAGAGCACATCGAACGCATGCAAGGCTATGCCGAGGCGGCCGGACGCGACCACAGTCAGTTTCACTATGCCGTCTCCACGGGTATTGGCATGCCGATTACCCTGGATGAGATCAAACAGTTCCGCGACTTGGGCGTGCATCAGATCATTGTTGGCGGATTTCCCGAAAGCGCGGATGCCGTCAAGGGCGATCTTGAGAAGCTGGCCGAACAGATTGTGGTGCCGACGGCGAACTTGTAACCAACGGCCTGGAGCGAGCCGCCCGCTGACTCGCTCCGGCCGAGCGGACTAATGAAAATAACGCAGACTATCCCACGCCACTTCCAAAACGTGGCCGAAGCCGCGGACTTCTGGGACGACCACGACTTGACCGATTATTGGGACCTGACCAGGGAAGCCGACTTTGACGTGGATATTCAGCGGCGAGTGTTCCTCACCGTGCTAGAGCCGGAATTGGCAAAGAAGCTGACGGCCTATGCCCATCGACAGGGGGTCTCGACAGAGACGCTTATCAACGTGTGGTTGACGGAAAAAGTGGACGAGGCGGAACAGCATAAATGAGGCGGTGTGACCCCGCTTGAGAGGAGAAACACGATGAGCCGACTGTATGGCGAGCGGCACCGCGCCCTGCAAGACCGGTTTGCAACGCGCAAGCTGGCGGACCGGGTGGAAGAGGCGGTGGTCAAAACCGCAATCGGCAAGGGCGATACAGCCTTTATCGAGTCGCGTGATATGTTTTTCCTCTCAAGCATCGACCATCAGGGCCGCCCCACGGTCTCGTATAAAGGCGGCGACCCCGGCTTTGTCAAAGTGACTGACGAGCAGACGGTCGTGTTCCCCAGCTATGACGGCAACGGCATGTTTTTCTCGATGGGGAATATCGCGGGCAATGCCGAAGTCGGCCTGTTGTTTATCGACTTTGAGACGCCGAACCGGGTCCGCCTGCAGGGCCGGGCAACCGTCTCGGCCGATGACCCGCTGATGGCCGAATATAAGGAGGCCGATCTGATCGTGCGGGTGCAGGTGTCCGAAATCTGGACCAACTGTCCCCGCTATGTCCACCGCTACCAGAAAGTTGCTCCGTCCCGGTACGTTCCGCGAGCGGCGTGCGACACCCCGCTCGCGGAATGGAAACGTATCGACATGCTACAGGACGTGCTGCCGCCGAAAGATCAGAGTCGGACAGAAAAGGCGGGCGGCACCATATCCATGCAGGAGTGGGCGGAAAACGCCAAGGCCGGTAAAGGCTAACGCGTTTCACGAGGCAATATAGCCGCAATGCGGGCGGTGGGATTTAACCATCGGGCCTGCGCCAGTTGTTAAGGCGTCCCAAGACCGTTATCCTCCCCATCATACAGGCCCTTTCGCAATAAATTAGGTCAGGAAAAGGGACATATCGATGCCGGGAGACTCCAAGAGCAGCAGAGGAACACCTTCCGTCTCAACGGAGAGCGAGAAAGAGTTGGGAGCGGACAATAGCCTCCAGATGGCGCCCGATCTGATGCTCAATCTCGCCCGCAAGGCCGCGGAGATATTGGTGGAGCGGAATGAGCGCTTGCCTGGAAAAGATGCCTGGGAGGGGGATTTTCGGCAGGGACTTGAGGAGGAATTGCTGAAGGACCCGCCCGAGGACGGCCGCCCGGCGGCGGAGGTCCTTGAACAGGTCGCGCGGGAGATCCTCCCGTTCGCGACGCGCCTGGATCATCCGCGTTGCTTCGCGTTTATCCCGTCGTCGCCTACTTGGCCGAGTGTGTTGGCCGACTTTATGGCCGCCGGATATAACATCAACACCGTCACCTGGCTGGTCGCGAGCGGTCCGAGCCAGCTTGAGTTGGTCGTCATCGACTGGTTTCGGCGCTGGCTCGACTATCCCGAGAGCGCCGGCGGGCTTTTCACGAGCGGGGGGGCGGCTGCCAGCCTTGACGCCCTCGTTGCTGCCCGGGAAGCGGCCGGCCACCCTGAGCGCGCGACCGTGTATATGAGCGACCAGAGCCATAGCGTGCTCAGCCGCGCGGCAATGATTATCGGTGTCCGACCGGAGTGTATTCGCATGGTTCCGAGCGACCCGCGCACCCGTCTGGACATGGAGGCACTCACGCGTGCCGTGACTGAGGACCGCGCTGCGGGGTTCAGTCCCATCGCGGTGTGCGCCAACGCCGGGGCGGCCAGCACCGGGGCTATTGATCCGCTTGAAGCCATGGCGGACTTCTGTGAGGCGGAAGGAATCTGGCTACACGTTGACGCCGCATACGGTGGCTTCGCGATCGTGACCGAGCAGGGCAAAGGGCTCTTGCATGGAATTGAGCGTGCCGATTCGATCGGGCTGGACGCGCACAAGTGGTTCTTTCAGCCCTACGAGGCGGGCTGCCTGCTGGTGAAGGACAGCCGCACGCTTGAGCGCGCGTTCGAGGTCCATCACGACGTTCTCCAGGATACGATATGGGGCGCGGACCATCCCAATTTCGCGGATCGCGGCTTGCAACTGAGTCGCTCGCTTCGGGCTTTGAAGGTCTGGATGTCGGTCCAGACCTTCGGGCTGGGCGCGTTCCGGCGGGCAGTATTAAAGGGGATGGAGTTGGCCGACCAGGCCGAGGCGTACGTCCGGGAGAGCCCGACCCTGGAGATATTGACCCCCGTATCGCTGGGAATCGTATGTTTCCGGATCAACCCCACGGGCACCGACCTCGACGAGAAAGTCCTGGAAGCGATCAACAGAAATGTGCTCGCCCGTGTCTTTTGGGAAGATCGCGCGCTCATGTCATCAACGCTCGTCGGAAAAATGTTTTCGCTCAGGCTGTGCATCCTCAACCACACCACGACCTGGAACGATGTGCGTGAGACCCTGGAGGCTATTGAGCGCTTCGGGCAGGAGGCATTATCGCCGTGAGTCAATCACCCTCCCCCACGGACTCCAGGCGCTGGAAGGTTCCCGAGCCGCTGGCCGTGGCCGAGGTTCGTATGACCGACGGAACCCCTATCATCCTGAGACGGCACGGCAACCCGGAAGGGCCGCGGCTCGTCCTCAGCCACGCCAACGGATTTTCTGCGGATGCGTATTTTCCGTTCTGGTCGCTGCTTATCGACCGGTTCGATGTCGTTCTGTACGATCTTCGTAACCACGGCTGGAACCCGACCGGCGAGCAGCA
>JAJDZM010000247.1 GCA_022824615.1 Candidatus Binatia bacterium
CGTGAATATCCATATTAGTAATGGAGGTGGTCACGACTTTGTGCGTCTTGTCATACACAGGATGATGAATCAGTGCGATATAGACGTCGGCCATACGTGCCTTCGCTGTGCGGGCAGGGTTGCTATGTGTCCGTCTCATCCCGCTGCTGGAGCCAGCGCCGTTCTTCGGGACTCAGGTCAGCCTTTTTGAGCAGGTCCGGCCGCCGCGCGCGGGTCCGGATAAGCGACTGTCGGCGTCGCCACCGGGAGATGTCTGCATGATGACCGGATAACAGCACGTCTGGAACCGGCATGCCGCGGAACGTTTCCGGCCGGGTATACTGCGGATATTCGAGTAGTCCAGTACTGAAAGACTCGTCTTCGGTTGATTCTTTCCTCCCGACCACACCCGGCACGAGCCGGGCAACGGCATCAATCAGTACGAGGGCTGCCACTTCTCCCCCACTGACAATATAGTCTCCAATGGAAATCTCTTCATCAACAAAGGTCAGAACCCGTTCGTCTACCCCTTCATATCGACCGCAGACCAGAACCAGCGCCTCGTACGCTGCCAGTTCGGCCGTTTTGGCCTGGGAAAGCAGCTGTCCTTGAGGCGAGAGGAAAATCCGCCTCGAATTGGGTAAGGGCTCACTCACTGCTTCGATCGCATTGACCAGGGGCTCGGGGGTCATCACCATACCCCAGCCCCCACCATAGGGCGTATCGTCTGTTGAGCGATGTTTGTCCGCTGCATGGTCACGCAGATCGTGCACGCAAAACGAGAGGATGCCCTTACCCTGAGCTTTGTGTAACAAGCTGGTAGAGAGGGGCGAGGCAAACCACTCCGGGAAAATGGTAATGATATGAAACTGCATATGGCTATAATGAGTAAACGTGTCCTCCAATCATATTATCAAAGCTGGACACGTTTACTCATTTTCAAGCAGTCCTTCGGGCGGATTGATAATCACCAGACGGTCTTCGATGGCGATCGTCCGTATGACGTCTTCAACAACAGGGATCAGGTATTCTTTTTCTCCATCCCGCACCACGAAGATATCATGGCCCGGGGTCGTCAGAACCTCCGCAATAGTCCCGATAGATTCTTGCGTCAGCGTTCGGATAGGCAGGCCGATCATCTGGTAGTGATAAAACTCGCCCACTTGGAGTTGGGGTAAGTCGCTCTCGTCCACGAGCAGACGCGACTCGCGGAGCGCCTCGGCCCGGTTGCGGGAATCGACCCCGGCAAACTTGAGGAGGAGACAGGACGCGTGCGGCCGGACCTGTTTCAACTCGAATCCCTCTTCCGGGGCGTCCGTCTTGCGCAGCGTGACCCGCAGGCCGGGCCGTAACGTCGGGCAGGGGAAAGAGTGGGGGAGGAAGCGAACCTCTCCCCGCACACCATGCGTATTGACCACACGACCGAGTTCAATCCGTGTGGCTGGGCTCGGACGACTATTTTTCTTCGACAATCTCAAGGACAACTTTGCGGTTTGTACGGGAAGCCGCCGCATTGAGCAGGGTCCGGATCGACTTTGCCGTACGCCCCTGTTTGCCGATAATACGGCCCAAGTCTTCCTTGGCCACGCGCAACTCAAGGATGGCTGCGGTTTCTCCTTGGATTTCTGAGACCTCGACTTCATCCGGGTTGTTCACCAGCGCCCTGGCGAGGTATGCAACAAGGTCTTTCATAGTCTTCTCCCCGTGCCTCAGAGTCAGGTTTCCTGAAAGAGTAAACGTGTCCTCCAATAGATATACAGATGCTGGACACGTTTACTCTTTTGCGCGCCCTGCCTTTTTGATGAGTCGAGCAACTGTCCCGGTCGGCTGAGCCCCGTTCTCCAGCCACTTCGCAAGCCGGTCCTGCTTGATCTCGATCAGCGCCGGGTCCTGAGTCGGATCATACGAGCCGAGCCGTTCGAGAAACCGCCCGTCCCGTGGCGACCGTGAGTCCGCAGCAACAATACGATAGAAGGGGCGCTTCTTCGCCCCGTGCCGAGCCAGTCGAATTTTTACCATAGTTTTTTAGTGTCCCCAGGCCGGAAGGGAAAGGCGTTTCTTCATTTTCTTTCCTCCACCAGCCCCGGAAAGCCTCCTCATCATCTTCTTTGCTTCGAGATATTGCTTGAGAAACCGATTGACTGCAACCACCGAGGTCCCACTGCCCTTGGCAATCCGTTTGCGGCGGCTACCGTTCAGGAGTTCCGGCTTCCGGCGCTCTTCTTTTGTCATGGAGCTGATCATTGCCTCAATATGTTTGAACTCTTTTTCCGCTCCCTCCATATCGGCACCCTTGAGCATTTTCTTCGCGCCAGGCAGCAGGCCCACCAGGTCCGTGAGTGAACCCATTTGTTTGACCATGCGCATCTGCTCTTGAAAATCCTCCAGGGTAAACTGGTTTTTCCTGAGCTTCTTTTCCAACACCTCGGCCTGCTGCTGGTCGTAGACCTTTTCGGCCTTTTCGACCAACGACAGCACGTCACCCATGCCGAGGATACGCGAGGCAATGCGGTCCGGGTGGAAAGGTTCCAGGGCGTCGAGTTTTTCCCCAATACCGGTAAACAGAATGGGCGCGCCGGTGACGGAGCGTAAGGACAGGGCAGCCCCGCCTCGGGCATCGCCTTCAATTTTTGTCAGGATGATACCGTCAATGGAGAGGCGTTGGTGAAAGCCTTGCGCAACATTCACCGCTTCCTGGCCGGTCATGGCGTCGGCCACCAGCAGGGTTTGATGCGGCTGGAGCACCGTTTTCATCCGCTCCAGGTCGGCCATCAACTCCGTGTCGACCTGCAGACGACCGGCGGTATCAACCAGCGCAACATCACAGCCACTCTTTTGCGCTTCGGCAATCCCGGCTTGGGCAACGACAATCGGGTCGGGAGCCGAGCCGTCGTTCGGGGTCGGATAGACCGGAACGCCCAGCTCTTGGGCCAGAATGGTGAGCTGATCGATAGCGGCCGGACGGAAGGTATCTGCCGGAACGAGATAGGGGGTACGCTTCCGTTCGAGGGTCAGATAGCGGGCGAGTTTCCCCGCGGTTGTCGTTTTCCCGGAACCGTTCAGGCCGACGAGCAGAATGACAACCGGGGGCTTGGCCGACAGGTTCAACTCGGTCTGCTCGCCACCCAAGAGTGTGACCAACTCGGCATTGACGATTTTAATGAGCTGTTGACCGGGCGACAGGCTGGCCAACACGTCCTGCCCAAGGGCCTGCGTCCGAATCCGTTCGACAAAGTCTTTGACCACGCGGAAATTGACATCTGCCTCCAGCAGGGCCAGCCGCACTTCGCGCAGTGCTTCATCAATGTTCTTTTCGGTCAGTCTGGTGTGTCCGCGCACCCGGCGCAGCACCCCATCCAGCTTTTCTCCCAGGGTTTCAAACATGCTGATTTACACCATTTTGTCCAATCTTCTCCACATACAGAAACAGGGGTGGAAAGTCAAATCAACTGCGTTGTGGGTGGGCTTTGCTTGCGCAGGGTCTCGAAATCGGTTAGCTGTGAGGCATGGCAGCAAAGCAAAGCAAATTCCTGATAGGGGCCCTGCTTATCGTCGGTGCGGTCGGTTATCTGATCTATACGAGCATACAGGAAACCAAGGTGTATTACTTCACCATAGACGAGTTTCTCCTCAAAAAGGCGACGCTGGCCAATACCGATGTCCGGGTTGCCGGGCGGGTGCAGGCTGGCTCTATCCAGTGGGACCCGGCGGCCCTCACTCTGACGTTCCGGCTGATGCCTATTGAGCCGGGCACGATTCCCGTCGGCGCTCTCCCGCCGGGGGTTGCGGTCTCCTATCAGGGGATTTTGCCGGATATGTTTGCAGAGGGTCGAGACGTGATTGTCGAGGGCCTGTATACGCCGGAACAGCAACTCGTTGCGTCGACGATCATGACGAGCTGTCCCTCAAAGTATGAGCCCGAAATCGAAGAGCGACTCACGCGAGCTGATGGCTGAGCACTTCCTCGGCACCGAGCGACCGCGGTCCCAATTTTTCCGCTGTTCGTCCGATCCTCTATAGAGCAGTTCACCCATGACACACCTTGGTACCCTTGCCCTCTACCTTGCGAGCCTATTAGCCGTCTACGCTATTGTGACCAGCCTGTGGGGCGTTCGGACGCGGCGGACGGCGTGGATTGCCAGCGGAACCCAGGCCGCCTATGCGGTCGGTGGCTGCGTGGTCATTGCGTCAATCGCCCTCCTGCACGCCTTGCTGACGCGGGATTTTAATGTCGAATACGTTGCGAGCTACTCCAGCTCCACCTTACCGTTGCATTATACGGTCGCCGCGTTTTGGGGGGGGCAAAAGGGCTCCCTCCTGTTCTGGGCGCTGATTCACTGCTTTTTTTCGGCGATCGTTCTCTTTCAGAACCGTACCAGAAACCAAGAGTTGATGCCGTATGTGACGGCGACGCTCATGATTATTGCCCTGTTTTTCCTCGGCCTGTTGTGTTTCATTACCCCACCGTTTGAGCGTCTGTCTTTCATCCCGGACGAAGGCTCGGATCTCAATCCCTTACTCCAGAATTACTGGATGACCATTCATCCTCCGGCCCTGTATCTCGGCTTTATCAGTGCGTCCGTCCCGTTTGCTTTCGCTCTGGCCGCCCTTGCCACGGGGAAACTGGGCGACGTATGGATCAGGACCACCCGGCGCTGGGCCCTGACCTCCTGGTTTTTTCTGTCTTTGGGTAATTTGCTGGGCGGCCGCTGGGCCTATGAAGTGCTGGGTTGGGGTGGGTATTGGGCGTGGGACCCGGTTGAAAACGCGGCGATTATGCCCTGGTTTACCGCAACCGCCTATCTCCACTCGGTCATGATCCAGGAAAAGAAAGACATGCTCAAGGTCTGGAATATGACCTTGGTCATCCTGACATTTGTGTTGACGATTTTCGGCACCTTCCTGACGCGTAGCGGGGTGATCTCCTCCGTCCACTCTTTTACCCAGTCCGGCTTGGGGCCGTATTTCCTGACCTTCCTGGCCTGTATCCTGACCGTTTCAATCGGGCTGTTGCTCTATCGTCTGCCGGACCTGAAGAGCGAGAATGAGTTCGACTCCCTGTTGTCCCGCGAAGCGGCCTTCCTGTTTAATAACCTCATCCTCGTGGGCCTGGCCTTTGCCACGTTCTGGGGCACTATTTTCCCCATCCTGTCCGAGTGGGTGCGCGGTGTAAAAATTACGGTCGGTCCGCCGTTCTTCAATCAGGTGAACGGTCCACTTGGCGTGATGTTATTGTTCCTGACCGGTATCGGGCCGATTATTGCCTGGCGGCGGGCGAGCTGGAGCAGCCTCGGACGGCAGTTTACCATCCCGCTCGTGGTCGGACTGGCCCTGGGCGGCCTGCTTTTTGTGCTGGGCTACCGCAATTACTACGCGGTCGTGATTTTCTCTCTGGCCGGATTTGTCCTGACCGGTATCCTGGCTGAGTTCTCCCGTGGAACCCGCGCCCGCCAGGTGATGCTGCACGAAAGCCCGCCCCAGGCCCTGGGTCGTCTGATCGGCAAAAACCCACGCCGGTACGGCGGCTATATTGTGCATGTTGGGGTGGTCCTGATTTTCTTCGGGGTAGCGGGTGCGCTCTTCACGATTGAAAAACAAATTACCGTGAGCGCGGAGCAATCTTTCGAGGTGGGCCGCTATACCCTCCTCTACACGGGGATCACGGAAAGGGAAGATGCGCATATTGCCGCCCAGGTTGCCACCGTAAACATTCTGGTTGACGGGCAGCAGATCGATACCATGCATCCGGAGAAACGCTTTTATAAAAAACAAAACCAGCCCACCACCGAGGTCGATATTCGGCCGACCCTGGTGGAAGACCTCTATCTGGTTCTCGGCAGCTACGATGAGCCGTCGGGCTTGGCAACCTTTCAGGTCTTCATTAACCCGCTGGTGTCCTGGATTTGGATTGGCGGGCTGATCCTGATTCTGGGCACCTGCGTCATCATGGCCCCGAATCCGGCTGAGCGACAAGCCTTTGCCCTGGCGCGGACACCGGCGGACATACGAGGACAGGCCATTGCAGAATAGACAGCGGAATAGACAGCGGAATAGACATCTGTTGGTCTGTTGGGTCTGTTGGGTCTGTTGGGTTGCTCCCGTGGCCCAGGCGGCGCCTCCGACGAATCAGGAGATGGAGGCCGCGCTTACCTGCCAGTGTAGCTGTGGCCTGACCGTGCATAGCTGCAATCACTTGCAGTGTGGCTTTGCCATTCCGGCCAAAGAGCAGATTGCCGAGCAGCTTGAACAAGGCGCGTCCCGCGAAGCTATCCTGGCCTCTTTTGTGACGCGGTACGGAGAAAAGGTGCTGTCCGCACCAACCGCTACCGGCTTTAATCTGACTGCTTGGATCACGCCCTTCCTGGTTGTTCTGATTGGTGCCGTCAGTATTGGATTCATTGCGCGCCGCTGGACAAAGAATCGGTCCTCAGTCCAGGCTGAATCGTCCCCAGCCACCCCCGTACCAACGGACCCCTATCAGGAACGACTCAAAAAAGAGCTTGAGACGTTCGAGAGCTAAACGGAGAGTCATGACCTTTGTGCTGTATGCTGCCGGTATTGTTCTGGTCGGGCTGATTGCCAGCCTGGTTGCCTGGCCCTTACTGGCTGCACAGACAGAGTCCGTTCAGCCTCTTCCGGCCGCCGAGCACATCGTTCGCTGGGAAAAACAGAAAGCGGCCGCCTATGCCGCTATCAGGGAAGCGGAATTTGACAAACAAATGGGAAAGCTGACGGACGAGGATTACCAATTTATCCGGCGGAAATACGAAACGCGAGCAATTGAAGCGCTCACCCAGCTCGACCAACTCACCGGGTCCATGGAGTCGGTTGAGTCCCGACCCAACGGACCCAACAGACCCAACAGACCCAACAGACCCAAATGACTCAACGGACCCAACAGACCTCTTGGGTTGTTGAGGCGCGAAATCTCCACAAGACCTTTGCTTGGACTCCCGTCCTCAGCGACATCTCGTTTCGCATTGTCTCTGCCGAGGTGGTCGGCATATTTGGTCCGAACGGGGCCGGCAAGACCACACTGCTGCGACTCCTGGCCGCGCTGCTGACCCCCACCTCAGGCAGGCTGACCCTCTTTGGCTCAGCCTCTTCCGAGTTGGCGGTCCGGCGAAAAATCGGTTTTCTCGGACACGAGAGTTATCTGTATCCGGATCTCACCCCAGAAGAGAATCTCACCTTCTACGGGAGAGCCTATCAGATCCCGGATCTCAAAGGCCGCATTGCGCAACAACTGGAATACGTCGGCCTCCAGGACTGGCGGACAATGCCGGTCCGTTATTTCTCGCGTGGGATGGAGCAGCGCCTCAGTTTGGCGCGTGCGCTCTTGCACGCGCCCGACCTCTTCCTGCTTGACGAGCCCGACACCGGCCTCGATCCCAGGGCGGTCTCGATCCTGCATGCCACTCTGGCCGAGGCAAAAGAGCAGGCAAAAACCGTCATTCTGACCTCACACGATTTTGAGCGCACTCGTGAGCTGTGTACCCGCGCCCTTATCCTGCACCGTGGACGGATTGCCTGGCAATCGGAGGCGACCCTCCCGTCTCCGCAAGAATTTGTCGAGCTCTATACTGCGTGCACGCGCTAGGCTGTCCCATGTGGGCGATTCTTTGGAAAGATCTTCTCTTGGAACTGCGTACCAAGGAACGGGTGTCCTCTCTGTTCGTCCTGGCCCTGCTGATCATCCTGGTGTTTGTCTTTGCCCTCACTCCGGAACAATTGAAGCAGCCCGCCTTTGGTTCCGCCCTGCTCTGGGTCGCCCTTGTTTTTGCCGGTATGCTGAGCATCCAGCGCGCATTCATTCTTGAACAGGAACGCAACTGCTTTGCCGGTCTCCTGCTCTGTCCGATTGATCCCGGTCAGGTGTTTTTTGCCAAGTTCCTGAGCAATGTCTGTTTTCTGATTATAGTAGAAGCCGTTGTGGCCCCGCTCACGCTGGCGCTGCTCAGTCTGTCCTTCTCCGTTTCTCTGCTTGGGCTGGTGCTCGTTCTGCTGTGCGGTATTGTAGGCTTCTCAGCGCTGGGAACGCTGTGTGCTGCGATTGCCGTGCGGACGCGAGCACGGGAAATTATTCTGCCGCTCATGCTCCTGCCCCTCCTGGTTCCTCTTTTCATTGCGGCGGTGAACGTCACCGGAGCACTTCTGGCCGGAGAGGCCTGGACGGGGACGTGGTTTCGTATCCTGGTTGCATTTGATGTTATTTTTGTGGTGACCGGCTGGCTGGCGTTTGGTTTTGTTGTGCAAGAGTGAAGATGGAGATAGAGAGAGGGATAGAGAGAGCGAAGAGCCTGTTTCGGGAGCGGTTCAGTTTACCTTTCCCCCTCACCCCAGCCCTCTCCCTCCAGGGGAGATGGAGCACACATTCCCTCCCTCTCTGAGGGGGGGGGCTAGGGAGGGGGGTGCTCCCTCTATCTGTTGGCGTATGAAAACAGTGACTACCCATTCCGATCTGGTTGACTCTTTCCTGCCGTGGCTGACGTGCGTGGCAATGCTGGCAGCCCTGGCCATGGTCTTTCTGTACGTCCCCAACGAGCGGGTGCAAGGCGAGGTACAACGGATTTTTTATTTCCATCTGCCGTCAGCCTGGATGGCGTTTCTCGGCTTCTTTATTGTGGCCGGGGCGAGTGGGGCCTTCTTATGGCAAGGCAAGCGGTCGGCTGACCTGCTGGCCCGGGCCGCAGCCGAACTCGGCATGGTGTTCTGTTCGCTCGTCCTGCTGACCGGTCCCCTCTGGGCGCGTCCGATCTGGGGCGTGTGGTGGACCTGGGACCCCCGGCTCACCATGACGCTGGTGCTCTGGCTGATTTATGCCGCCTATGTTCTGCTGCGCGTTTTTGCCGGGGATACCGAGACGGTCGCGCGCTATGCCGCCGTCCTGGGCATTGTTGGCGTGATTGATATCCCGCTGATCTATCTTTCCATCCGTCTCTGGCGCGGCATCCATCCCAAGGTCGAACAGATGGCGCCGGAAATGGCCTGGACGCTGCTGGTGTGTACCGGGGCGTTTGTGTGTGTGTTTGCGTGGTTGTTGCGGCTCAGGTTGCGCAGCCTGCACTTGCGCGACGAAATCAGAGCCCTGCGTCAGCATCTGGTGGCCGCCTCATAGCCCTGTCCTGAGCCAAGTCGAAGGGAAAGGAAAAGATATGCCGTATTTGTTTGCCGCGTTCAGCGTTGTATGGATTGTGATTTTTCTGTATGCGCTGTCGATCTCCCGCCGGCAGCGGGAGCTGTCCCGGGAGGTTGAAGCGCTCCGGCAGATGACGGAAGAGCGGACGAAGACAGAATCATCGTGAGGTCTGCGTCACCTGTGGCTTGCTGTGGTGGTTGTGATGGACGACGAGGCCACGGCTTCGCTATTCAGACCCCACGTAGGGATGACGCCTTCACAGTCCGAGTTCACTGTGGGAACCGAGGCGCACGAGATCAAGATGTTCGACATCAGGCTTACGATAAATCAGAATCAAGTCAGGACGAATATGACAGTCTCGATGATCACTCCAGTCTCCGACAAGGGCATGGTCACGATATCGCCAGGGAAGAATATGGTTGGCAACCAACATCGCTACGACCTTTGAGAGGTCGTCATCCAACGTTTTTCTATGCCGCCCCTTTTTTTCGCGTTTGTAATCGCGTTTGAAAGTTGCTGTCCGCCTAATCGTCCGCATTGAGATCAGCCACTAAGTCGTTCAGTCCACCGACAGCAACCAACTCACCACGGCGGGCTGCCGCCATAGCCTCAACCGTCTCTTTGTTAGGAACCAGTGGTTCAAATGGGAGACGCTTCTCAGCGGCAATACGCATCATCATCAGGCGAAAGGCATCAGACACAGTAAGCCCGACCTCAGCCAGCACTGCAGCGGCTTCCTCTTTTATCTTGCCGTCAATATGGGCTTGGATCACTTCTTTCATAGCCAGACACCTCCACGGTTGAGCCACAGCATAGCACGCGAAAAAACAACGTCCATGCTCCTGTCCAAAGCCGAACGTTACCCTGACGACAGAAACCTCGGTCGCCCGCTCTACGGATGAAAATATCGTCTTGAGGAGGACGACAGCACCTGCGAAGCCAAGTCGAAGGGAAAGGAAAAGATATGCCGTATTTGTTTGCCGCGTTCAGCGTTGTATGGATTGTGATTTTTCTGTATGCGCTGTCGATCTCCCGCCGGCAGCGGGAGCTGTCCCGGGAGGTTGAAGCGCTCCGGCGGATGACGGAAGAGCGGACGAAAGCCCAGTCATCGTGAGGGCTTCGTCCTTATACGGCTCTCGGCGTTGTGGCGGGCTTTCCAGCTTGCCCTCTTCCTATTTCTTATTGTTTCCCTAGAGCAATTTTCATGCTGCTGTAGCGAGGCGATAGCCAGCGTGGCGGACATAGTGGGCACACTCGGTAGGGGAGAAGGCGGCGAGCGCCGGCCCCACCGCCGCCCACAAGCGGGGCACCGTACGCGGGGCGACCGCCCGCAGGCGCGCTTTGAGTTTGGCAAAGACCTGTTCGATAGGATTAAAGTCCGGGCTGTAGGGGGGTAGGTAGAGCAGTTGCGCACCAGTCGCCTCGATTGCGTGACGCACCCCGGCCACTTTATGGCAGGCCAGATTGTCCAGGACGACAGAGTCGCCCGGGTGGAGCGGGGGGGCCAGGACCTGTTCAACATAGGCCACGAAGCTCGGGCCATCGACCGGGCCGTCGAGGACGGCTGGAGCAGTGAGCTGATATGTCCGCAGGGCGGCAATGACCGTCGTGGTCTTCCAGTGGCCGTGGGGGACTTTCGCGACGAGGCGGGTGCCGCGCCGCCTGCGGCCATAGCGCCGGGTCATCTTCGTCTGGAGCGCGGTCTCGTCCAGGAAGACGAGGCGGGAACCGTCGAGCTGCGTCGCTTGGATGCGCCAGTGCTGCCGGGCCGCTACGCCATCAGGGCGGTCTTGTTCGGCGGCGTGCAGGACTTTTTTTTACTGTCAGCCCGAGGTGGCGGACGGCTCGCCAGACCGTGGTGAGACTGACCGAGACCCCGAGGGCGGCCCGCAACTCGGCCAGCGTCGCATCGGGCTGCGCCGCGATGAGGGCGGCGAGGTGCGCCCGATAGGGGGCTAAGAGCGGTGCTTGATACTGCGTCCGGCGCCTGGGCGCCACTTGGCCACTCGCCCGGTAGCGCTGCATGAGCCGGCGCACCCAGGCCGGACTCACCCGATACTTGTGGGCCACCTCGGCGGTCGGACAGCCCGCCTCCCGATCTGCCACCACTCGCTCCCGCAGGTCTAGCGAATACGCTTGCATACGGCCTCCTGGCTCCCCCCAACCTACCACACTTTCCCCCCTTAAACGCTACACCACCGTGTAAACGGCCCTAGGGTCTGGACGCATAACGGGGGTGTTCCTTGCCAGCAGATCGTGTTTCTATCTCCTCCACTCTGGAGGGAAGAGGCAATGCCCAAGCATTTCTGGCTTTCTGACAGGCAATTCGCGCGGCTCCAGCCGCTGTTGCCG
>JAJDZM010000068.1 GCA_022824615.1 Candidatus Binatia bacterium
CATCTGAAGAGCTTCCTGGGCGGTGATCTTTCGGGCCGAGAGCATCAGGTCCAGGGCATTCGGCAGGCCGACAACCCGCGGCAGAATCCAATCAACCCCGTGTTCGGCAATGAGCCCGCGCCGCGAAAAGGCCGTGGTGAAGACCGCCGTATCCGACGCAAAGCGGAGGTCGGCGTACAGGGAGAGGATCAGGCCTAAGCCGGCGACCGGACCGTTGATGGCGGCGATGATGGGCTTCGGCACGGTGGGGAAATAGGCATAGCGATAGGAGAATGCCTGGGGCAGGTCGAGACCGCCGGAGATCGGTCCGGGAAAGGCCACCGGGCTTTCAGTCGCGGATGCAGTTTCAGACCGTTCTCGGACCGCGTTCAGCAGGGACATATCCGCGCCGGCGCAAAACCCCCGTCCGGCGCCGGTCAGAATAATCACCCGAACGGCCGCCTCCGCGGTCGCCTCGGTCATGGCGTGGCGGACTTCCTGCTCCAGCACGTTGGTCCAGGCGTTGAGCTTCTCCGGCCGGTTCAGCGTAATCGTCGCAATGCCATCCTGAGTGTCGTATAAAATCTGCTCGTAACTCATGCGTGTTTCTCCGTTGTCATATGGCCGGCAGACTCTGCTGCCAGGGGTTCGGTCCCGGTTTTGCCGCCAAAGCGGGGTAAGACGTCGCCTATGGCAGTCCAGTCCGCACGGTCTGAAAAATAGTAATGGGCTTGCGGTTCGCGGTCGATGGTCTCGTGCAGATTCGCCAGGACAATATCCATGATCTCCGGATGCTTGCTCGACTGACAGAACAGTGAGCTGCCGCAGGTATTGCAGAACGAGCGTTTACCATGCTCCGAAGAGGCGAAAACGGTCAATTGCTCCTGCCCGGCAGTCAGGCTGAGTTGTTGCGTGGGCACCCCTATCCAGGTCACATAGCCGGCCCCGTGCATGCGCCGACACATCGAGCAGTGACAGTGACCACAGAAGAGCGTCGGCAGGGCAAACTCAAACCGGACAGCACCACAAAAACAGCTTCCGTGAACCAGTTCTGCTTTCTCCCCAGGTTTGTCCATGACTTCCCCCTCTTTTGAGATTGCACCCCTCGGGCCGGGCCAGCGGCTGTGGGCTGCTATTGAAACGAGGCCTTCCGGCGTTGGTCGGTCAGGCATTGCTCATTGATGAACAGACCACCGTGCAGCCGACACGTCTGTTCGTCCTGAACGGCAGGGTTCATATCGGGCATATAGCATTGTTCATTGTAAAAGACGCCGCCTCGGGCCTGACAGCGGCCGGCCTTGCCTTCGGCTTGTGCCATTTGTTGGTTGATGCCCTTATTGAACTCGGCGATTTTCTGATCCCACTTGCGTTCGGCATAGGTGCACGAGGCAGCCCCTCCGGCAACGAATACCAGCAGGCTGTACAAGCAGAAGACCCGGAAGGCGGGTCCTCCGACGAACCGCACGCACCGTTTATTATGCGGGAACGGCCAGTGGGTTGGACTGCACCACTTCAGCCATTTCATGCAGTAAGTCGCGCGACTCTTCCCAACCGATGCAGGCATCGGTAATGGACACTCCATATTCGAGATGGGAGCCTTCTTTCCAGGACTGGTTGCCCGGTTTCAAATTGCTCTCCAAGAGGATGCCCATGACATCGTACTCTTGCTCCTGGCGTATCTGTAACACGTCCCGACAGATGGCAGACTGACGGGTATAGTCCTTATTGGAATTGCCGTGAGAGCAATCCACCATAATTGGACGGGCGATCCCCTCTTTGGCCACCATCTCCGTCACTTGGGCAATATCCTCCTGACGGTAATTGGGCTGCCCTCCCCCGCCCCGCAAAATAATATGACGGTCAGGATTCCCCAAGGTCTTAATGACCGAGGTCATACCATCGACGTTGATGCCCAGGAAACTATGCGGGTGGCCAGCCGAAATCATGGCGTTGATCGCCCCGGAAACCTCCCCCCCGGTCGTATTCTTGAAACCGACCGGCATGGAGAGCCCACTGGCCATCTCTCTATGTGTTTGGCTCTGGGTTGTTCGTGCTCCTATGGCTGCCCAACTGAGCAGGTCGGCGACATATTGCGGTGTCACCGGATCTAAGAGTTCACTCGCACAGGGTACCCCGATATGGTTGATATGGAGTAAAATCTCACGGGCCAGTTCCAGGCCAGCCGGAATATCGCACGACCCGTCAAGATGCGGGTCGTTAATCAGCCCTTTCCAGCCTATGGTTGTGCGCGGCTTCTCAAAATAGGTCCGCATCACCACAACGAGATGATCCCGCGTTGCGTCAATCACCGGTTTGAGGCGCTCGGCGTATTCATAGGCCGCTTGGGGATCATGGATTGAGCACGGACCGGTCACCACCAGCAGGCGGTGGCGGTCCCGACCGTGCAGGATATCGCAGATCGCGTGCCGGGTTTGCATAATCAGACCAGCCGCGCCTTCGGTCAGCGGAAGTTTGGCTTTGATCGTCCGAGGGGAGACCAAGGGGGTCATCTCAATGAGATGGGAATTTTCAATTTTCTCAGGCATGTGGCTTTCCAGTGGAAAGGCCGGCCTATCGCCGGCCTTTCGGTATAGTGGCATCTTAACTTCAGCGACCCAAAAGAGGAGTGAAGTTCACGGCATACCACGTCTTTTGTCCGAATGCGAGCCCGCCCTTCGACTCCGCTCAGACCCAACGGCCCCCTTCCGTTCGTACTGAGCGTAGCGTCAGCGAAGTCGAAGTACGCTCAGGACAGGCCCTCAACCTACCCGGATGGGCGTCGTCGCCTCCAGATATCCAGGCGTATCCTGCCATCGACACGACCTGGCCCAGACGACCTGAGAGTCCGGGAAGCCCAAGGCCAGGAACTCGGTAAAATACTTTTCCGCCCGCTTCGCACCCGCCTTTGACGGCTTGGGGTTAATCAGCTCGGCGGCGACAAAGAGTTCCTCGACCATGTCAGGATCAATCTGCACGGCAAGACGCACCCGCCCCGTCGGGTCTGCGGCCGAGCGTAAACAGATTTCAAAACGGTCTTTGAACAAATGCCGCGCAGAGTTCGTATTCGGCCACAAGACCATGGCGAGAATGAGGTCGGGCTCCTCAAGGTACAAGGCTGCCAGAACGACTCCCTCGTGCGTGAACATCTTCACGCGCCAGGAGACTTCGGCAAGGGCTATAGCAAAGGGTTGGATACGACGATTAAACGCTCTTTGTGGGACTTCGACCTCCAGCACCACTCCCATGGATTCCTCCTCCACATACCACCAATCCACCACCACACAACGGATCCATTCCACACTTCCACATACGACACCGCCAGAGGTGTTGCTCGTCTTTAGTAGAATATAACAGATTCAAAGTAAAGTAGCATCAATCCACGGTGCTGGCCTCATTTCATGTCCGATAGAACTCTTGCAGCACCTGCACCGACAGCGCCAAGTCTCCCGCTTCCAGTAGCTATAAGAGAATTGACCTCAGGCAGCGCGGCCACCGCTTTTCGGCCTCTCCTGAGAGTGGCCAGCCCGCACACCTAGCCTTGAACCATACACTTATATACGTATACTCTATTATAAAATTAGTATACTGAAAGAAGGGACACTCGATCACGATGAAGCAAAAGCTCACCATCACCGTAGACGCCGAGATACTCCCGCTCGCCAAACGGTACGCCCGCTCCCGGGGCGTGTCGCTGTCCGCGCTCGTTGAGCAGTCGCTCCGGGAGATGGCGGGCGCGGGCGCGCCGTCCTTTGCCGCCCGCTGGCGGGGCAAGTTTCGGGCCGCGACACGTGACGACCCGCGGTACAAAGCCCTGGCGAAGAAGTATCTGCAATGATCCTCCTGGATACAGATATCCTTATCGATATCGCCCTCGACCGACACCCGCACGCCGGCCCGGCTGCGGAACTCCTGGACCGGATTGAGCACGGTGCCGAGAGCGCCTGCATGGCGTGGCACACAGTGTCGAACTTCTATTACCTCGTCGCTCCGTCGCGCGGTGGGGGAAGCACCCGCGATTTTCTCGTCGAATTGACCCGTTTCGTGGCAGTGGCCGCGACCAGCACCGAGGCCCTTCGTTACGCGGCGAACCTGCCGATGGCGGACTTCGAGGACGCGCTTCAGGTGGCGGCCGCGCGTGCCTGCGGCGCGCGGCACATCGTCACGCGGAACGTCCGGGACTACGCGCGCTCTCCCATCCCTGCGGTGGAGCCCCGGGAAGCGCTCAGTGGATTATTCTGAGCGTGCGGCTGTTCGACCCAG
>JAJDZM010000067.1 GCA_022824615.1 Candidatus Binatia bacterium
GCATCGGGCGTTTGTCCTCGTCAATCACCAGGGGATCGAGCCCTGAGACCACACTCCGTTTCGTCGCTGGCAGCGTGCGAGGCCGCTTACCCTCCAGCATATGATTGAGCAATGCGATATGCGCGGGTGTCGTGCCGCAGCAGCCGCCCAGCATATTGAGCCAGCCGGCATCGACAAAACGTTCGAGCTTGGCCACGATCATCTCGGGTGATTCGTTGTAATTCCCCTCTTCGTCCGGCAACCCGGCGTTCGGGATACATAAAGCAGGGAAACGAGAGAATTCCGCCAAGGTACGGAGATGATCGGTCATGAAATCGGGTCCGGTGGCACAGTTCAGGCCGAGCGCGAACAGGTCCCGATGCGCCACAGAGGTAGAGAGCGCTTCCACCCCCTGTCCGGCCAACATCGTACCCATCGTCTCAATCGTGATAGAGACCGCCACCGGTACGCGGTGCCCGACCGTCCGAAACGCCTCGTCAATCCCCAAGAGGCCGGCTTTCAGATTAAGGGTGTCTTGCGTCGTTTCCATCAGCAGCAGATCCACGCCACCCCGCAGCAAGCTCTCTGCCTGTTCCGCATAGGCGTGCCGCAGTTGGCTGAAGGTCACACCGCCGGTGACAGAAATCGTTTTGGTCGTCGGTCCCATGGAGCCGGCCACAAAGCGGGGTCGGTGGAGAGAGCTATAGCGTTGGGCACAGGTCCGGGCGAGCTGGGCCGCGGTTTGGTTGATGGCGCCCGTTTGTTCGTGCAGACCATACTCGGCCAGGACGATGCTCGTCGCGCCAAAGGTATTTGTTTCAATAATATCCGCACCGGCTTGCAGGAAGTGGTCGTGAATCCGTGTGATCGCCTCAGGGCAGGTCAACACCAGGTGTTCATTACAGCCCTCATACGCCAGACCGCCGAAATCTTCCGGACTCAGATTCTGGGCCTGGATAGATGTCCCCATGGCCCCATCAAAGAGCAGCACCCGCTCAAACAGGAGGGCGCGCAGGTCACTGGCCCGAGCCGATAATGAAGGAAGCCCGTCGTTCAAATTTCTCACCTCAGTCCTTAAAGAGTAAACGTGTCCTCCAATAGATACACAGATGTTGACACGTTTACTCTTTTCATCATACGGAGGCTGACGTGGAGAATAAAGAGACCAGAGACGGTCGTATAAAGTGACCTAGTTCTCAGCCTTCGACGATGCGCGGTGCCTCTTATATACGCCGGGAAATTGCTTGTCTAATGGGCCGACCCGTATTCTGGATGAGGGGAGCGTCAACGGGGAAGGGGAAGTATCAGCTCGATAGCGGAGACTTCTCCGCCATTCTCCAATTATCCGAAACTGTTCGGGTTCACACGAGGCACGAACCTGAGAGGGCAATATCGGTTCAACACGAGCGGGTAGAGGAGCCTTCTGGAGACTGGTACATACGAAGGGCAAACCAGTCTCCAGCATGGAGCGGAACCCCTATTATGGACAACCGATTCTTCGACCAGCCTATCCTGAACTCACCCTACGAGTATCCCAGGCAGCACTGGGAGCTTGATGACCAGGGACAGCCAACGCAGCAGATCATCGAAAGCCGCCGTCGGGCTGAGTTTATTACTGCAATTCCAACGCCGAGAAAACGCAAAGGCTCAGCGCACCAGCAGCAACTCGTCTTGGACGAGGGCAAAGGACTCTCCACTGCTGAGCAGCAGTATGATCCTACGCCAGTTATCAATGCGCTCCGCCCTCGGGTGGACCGGTGGCGTGGCCGACCAAATCCGGCTGACTGGCAGGTAACACCCGAAACCGCTCGTCTGCTGCAACACTGGCGACAGCATCCGTTCGGCAATATCCGGCCCTTCTTCTGTCAGGTGGAAGCAGTTGAAACCGCTATCTGGCTGACTGAGGTTGCCCCGAACGCAGGCAAGACGGGCAAGGACTTCCTCGATCACCTCACGAATGCCAATAACGACGCCAATCCGGGCTTGCTCCGCCTGGCGCTCAAGCTCGCCACCGGTGCGGGCAAGACCACGGTTATGGCCATGCTGATTGCCTGGCAGACCATCAACGCGGTGCGCCGCCCAACGAGCAGGAGATTTACCCGAGGCTTTCTGGTTGTCACGCCTGGATTGACGACCCGCGACCGACTGCGCGTCCTGCAACCGAACGACCCGGACAGTTATTACGCCAGTCGGGAACTGGTGCCGGGCGATATGCTCGGCGACCTCGACCGGGCCAAGATCGTCATTACCAACTACCACGCCTTTTAGCTGCGTGAGCGTATGGAGCTTTCAAAGGGGGGTCGCTCGCTGCTTCAAGGTCGAGGCACCGAACTGAACACCTTGGAGACGGAAGGACAGATGCTTCAGCGCGTCATGCCCGATCTCATGGGTATGAAAAATATCGTGGTGATGAATGACGAGGCCCACCACTGCTACCGTGAGAAGCCGGAAAAAGATGAGGAAGGGCCTCTGAAAGGCGACGAGCGAAAAGAGGCCGAGAAAAACAATGAGGCTGCGCGGCTGTGGATTTCTGGCCTAGAGACCGTCAACCGCAAGCTTGGTATTGCGCGGGTCATAGACTTATCGGCCACTCCGTTCTTCCTGCGAGGTTCAGGTTATGCAGAGGGGACGCTCTTTACCTGGACGATGAGTGATTTTTCACTCATGGACGCCATCGAATGCGGTATCGTCAAGCTGCCCCGCGTCCCGGTGGCCGACAATATCCCTGGTGGTGAGATGCCCAAGTTCCGCAATCTGTGGGAACATATTCGGCCCCGCATGCCGAAAAAGGGCCGGGGCAAAGCCAAGACCCTCGACCCGCTCAGCCTGCCGGTTGAACTCCAGACCGCCCTGGAAGCCCTGTACGGCCATTACCAAAAGACCTTCAAGCTGTGGCAGCAGGAAGGCCTTCAGGTTCCGCCCTGTTTTATTGTGGTGTGCAACAACACTTCCACATCCAAGCTGGTCTACGACTATATCTCGGGCTTTTGGCGGGACAATGAAGACGGTTCAAAGGCACTTGAGAATGGCCGCTTGCCGCTGTTCCGAAACTATGATGCGGACGGAACTCAACTGGCGCGCCCACGGACCCTCCTCATCGACAGCCAACAACTCGAATCCGGCGACGCCTTGGATAACAACTTTCGGGCTATGGCGTCAGATGAGATCGAGCGTTTCCGCCGCGAGATTATCGAGCGTACCGGCGACCGTCGCCAGGCTGAGAAGATTACTGACCAAGACTTGCTGCGGGAAGTAATGAACACGGTCGGCAAACCAGACCGGTTGGGCGGGGCGATTCGCTGTGTTGTGTCGGTGTCCATGTTGACTGAAGGCTGGGACGCCAACACGGTCACGCATGTGTTAGGCGTGCGCGCTTTTGGTACGCAACTGTTGTGCGAGCAGGTTATTGGACGGGCTTTGCGTCGGCAATCCTACGCCTTGAATGAAGATGGGCTGTTCAATGTGGAATACGCCGATGTGCTGGGGATTCCGTTTGACTTCACCGCCAAGCCGGTTGTTGCCCCACCTCAACCGCCCCGCGAGACTGTTCAGGTCCGAGCGATGCGGCCTGACCGTGACCATCTTGCCATCGAGTTCCCTCGGGTCGAAGGCTATCGCGTCGAACTGCCGGAGGAGCGGCTCAGTGCAGAGTTCAACGACGATTCCATTCTGGAATTGACCCCGGACCTCGTTGGCCCCTCGATCACCCGAAACGCAGGTATTATTGGCGAAGATGTTGACCTGAGCCTGGAACACCTGGAAGACCTGCGCCGCTCGACCCTGTCGTTCCACGTTGCCAAGCGTTTGCTCTACACCAAATGGCGCGACCCCGGCGAAGAGCCGAAGCTCCATTTGTTCGGCCAGTTGAAACGCATCACCACACAATGGCTCGATACCTGTCTGGTCTGCAAAGGCCGTACCTACCCTGCCCAGCTCATGTACCAGGAACTGGCCGACATGGCCTGCGAAAGCATTACCGCCGGCATTACCCGCTCCTTCATCGGCGACCGGCCCGTGAAGGCGGTATTGGACCCCTACAACCCCACCGGCTCGACCATGCACGTGAACTTCAATACCTCAAAAGCGCACTGCTGGGAGACGGATGCACGGCGGTGTCATATCAACTGGGTTATCCTCGACAGCGACGGGGAGGCCGAGTTCTGTCGTGTGGTCGAGTCCCACCCTGCCGTGCGGGCATATGTGAAGAATCATAACCTCGGCCTGGAGGTGCCCTACCGCTACGGCTCGATCATGCGGACCTATATTCCTGACTTCATCGTCCTGCTAAATGATGGTCATGACGACCCGTTGCACCTGATCGTTGAGATCAAGGGCTATCGGGGTGAAGACGCCAAAGTAAAGAAGACGACCATGGAGACCTACTGGGTCCCTGGGGTGAATCATCATGGGCAATATGGCCGCTGGGCTTTCGCCGAGTTCACAGAGGTGTATCAGATCGAGGCCGACTTTCAGGCTACGCTCGAATCGCGCTTCGACCAGCTCATCAACCGACCGATAGCCACTCCCCACTGAGCAGAGGAGAAGATCATGAAATTGAAGGTAGTCGTCCATGAAGCGGAGGAAGGTGGTTATTGGGCAGAGGTGCCCGCCATCCCCGGATGCGCGACGCAGGGAGAATCTTTTGAAGAGTTGCTGAAGAATGCCCACGAAGCCGTTGAGGGCTGCCTGTCCGTTCATCGGCTTGAACGCTTATTGTCTATTATCAGAAAAAAGTGATAATGAACGTGTGGAACTTCCGAGAATACCAGAGTGCAGCAGGGAAGTTTCCCGTATCGGAATGGTATAAAGCGCTGTCACCAGGCAATCAAGCAAAGGCAGACAGGTTCATAAATATGGCCCGGAAGCTGGAGCGACTTGAGCCGCCGGACTTCAAGAGTCTGCAAGGGAAGAAGTTCAAAGGATTATTGGAAGCGCGATGGAGAGGCGACAACAAAGTCCCACATCGGATATTCTGCTATGTTTCGTCCGGTAGGCAAGTGATATTTCTGTGTGGCTGTACGCACAAGGGCAATCGGTATACCCCGACAAACGCAAGAGAGACGGCCGTAAAACGCCGTAAGGAAATACAGGACGAGAGGGCAAGTACACGTGAACTCGATCTCTAAACTCTGGCGGAAACTGCGGAACAAAGAATACCGGGACGGCTACACCGAGGCACAGCTTTCCATCGAGGTTCCATTCCAGATTCGGGCGCTCCGGAAAGCGCGAGGCTGGACACAAACCCAACTCGCTGAGCGATGCGGCATTCCACAAGCCCAGATATCCCACATTGAGCAGCCCGGTCGTAACCCGCTCTCATTGCGGACGCTCTACCGGCTGGCATCGGCCTTTGACGTGGGCTTACTGGTGCAGTTCGTCCCGTTTAGTGAATTGGTACACTATGAAGAGGCGTTTGATCCCAATACCTTTCACGTTCCCAGCTTCAAAGAGGACCAACTGGGGACCGTTTCTACGTCAGCAACGTTGCTATCTCCCCAAAATGAATCCACATTCAAAGTGTGGAAACCCGGCCTGGCAGATAGACCACCTGAAATGGAAGCTTGGCTCCAAGTATCAGGAATCAGTCCTGAATCTGGCCCATTCTTCGCAGATTACAACCCCTTAGACAGAGAGAGGACGAAATATGCCTACGAAACGCAAAGCACAGGAGGCCATTAACGTCAATGAATTGCCACAGCAGCAATCGGAGGGATATGTTGCGGTATATTCGAATCACGTTGAAATAGGAACCTCCCCTTGGGACTTCCGGTTTCTATTTTTCGAAGTCACAGAAGATGAAACCGGAGAGCCAATACGTGAAAAGAAGGCTCGCGTGGTCATGTCTCCTCAGCATGCGATGGCCTTTGCTCAAGTGTTAAGCAACACTATCGAAAGGTGGACGAAAGAGCGCGCTTCTGATGCGCTAAGCAAGCCTACCGGAAGACTTGACGCCTAACCAAAAGGAACATAGCACTAAAATGTCCGCCCCTTGTAGAGTACGCCCGCTCATCTCTCCAGAGCGTGTGCAGAAATCCTGGGGCTTTTTTATGCTTGTACACTGTATACAATCCCATGCCGCGAAAACCTCAGAAAACCAGGAAGACCGTCGCAACGCTCACCCACCAGGACGCGTCGCGCAAGAATATCCCCACGGCTGAGTTTCAGTCGGTGATGCACAAGGACGAGCAAAATCCGATTCGGGTTGCCTACGAGCGGCGCAACCGCGACCTGGACCCGCAGTTGGTGTGGCGGGGGAAGGACGAACAGGACTGGTCGGACCTGGTCGTCCAAGCACCACCGCTCTACATCCAGGAGAAAGTCCATCCCAAGGTCCTCATCGATGACCTGATGAAGAGTGAGCAGTGGAGAGTGAAGAGTGGAGAGCCGGGCACAGGAGCACTATCCCCTGACCACTCGCCACTATCCACTCAACTCGACCTGTTCGCCGATTTCAACGGCCTGCCCGACGAGGCCCGCTCCACCGATTTCTACCAGCACGACGCCAACTGGACCAACCGGATGATTCTGGGCGACTCACTCCAAGTGATGGCATCGCTGGCGGAGCGCGAGGGGCTGCGCGGCAAGGTGCAGTGCATCTACATCGACCCCCCCTACGGCATCAAGTTCAACTCCAATTTTCAGTGGTCCACGACCAGCCGCGATGTCAAAGACGGCAACGCCGGTCACATCACTCGCGAGCCCGAACAGGTCAAGGCGTTTCGGGATACGTGGCGGGATGGGATTCATTCGTATCTGACGTATCTGCGGGATCGGCTGACGGTAGCACGGGATTTGCTGACGGAGAGTGGGTCGGTGTTTGTGCAGATTGGGGACGAGAATGTGCATCGGGTGCGGGCGCTGATGGATGAGGTGTTTGGGGAAGGAAATTTTATTTCTCTGATCTCATTTATGACAACCACTGGATTAACAAGCCAATTTCTTCCCGCCGTCAACGACTACATATTGTGGTGTGCTAAAAACATAAATTCACTCAAGTTCCGGCAGCTAAATCAAGTTCGCAAGCTCGGCGATGAAACCGCCTCCAGATATAGTAGGTTCGAGACTTTTGAGGGCGAGATTCGACCGATTAAAGACATTCCTCACTTTCAGAATAGAGGTCGTCATATACGCGGCTCGTTTTCGTTAAGCGATCTTACGTCTAGTCATGAATATTCGCTTGGCAAGGAACCTGTCCTTTATCAAGGCCGGGAATATCTCCCTGGCAAAAGATACTGGAGTACAAGCCCCAATGGCATAAAAAGGCTCGGATTTGCTGGCAGGCTCATGCCTGAGAGTACTCGGGTACGCTATAAGCGCTTTCTTGAAGACTTCCCAGCCGTACCGTTGACTAACGCTTGGACAGATATAGGCGGAGTACAGAGTCGGGCTGATGAGAAAGTGTATGTAGTTCAGACATCTACATCAGCAATAGCCCGCTGCATTCTCATGGCTACCGACCCCGGTGACTTGGTGCTTGACCCAACTTGTGGCGCAGGCACCACCGCCTATGTTGCCGAACAGTGGGGCCGCTGCCGGATTACCGTAGACACGTCTCGCGTTGCTCTGGCACTGGCCCGTGCTCGTATTATGGGTGCGCGTTATGCGTATCATCTGCTGGCCGACAGTCGTGAAG
>JAJDZM010000165.1 GCA_022824615.1 Candidatus Binatia bacterium
TGGCGGAGATCTTCTGGTACGGGTGCCCGCACTGCTACACGTTCGATCCTTACCTGGAGAGCTGGAAAGGGGACCTGGACCCGGATGTGAGTTTCGTGCGCGTGCCCGCGGTCTGGAATGCGCTGCTGCAACTGCATGCCCGTGCCTATTACACGGCGGAAGTCCTCGGCATCACCGAAGAGATTCATACGCCGATCTTTCGCGAGATCCACGTCAACGGCAATCCGCTCAACAGCGAGCAGGCGCTGCAGGGCTTCTTCGAGGATTTCGGCGTCAGCGAGGAGGACTTCACCGGGGCGTTCAATTCCTTCGCAGTGCATACGCGCCTGCAGCGCGCGGATGAACTGTCCCGGCGGTACCGGGTTTCCAGCGTGCCGATGGTGATCGTCAACGGCAAGTATTCGGCTTCGGCGCAGTCGGCGGGGGACTATCCGACGCTCATGGCGCTGATTGACGAACTGGTGGTTTCGGAGCGCGCCGGCGAGTAGGTATTTTTTGTCGCGCGGGAGCGTGCCCGCAGCTCTCGTGAAGTCAATATTCCGTCGTGGGGTTGTTTGTGCACAGCCCTCGTGAGCGCATTAACCGTCGCGCGCTTGTGTGTGCACAGCCCTCGCGAGCTTGAGCTCACCCCGCCATCCCTGGCGGGGTTCGCATCGGGGGCTCCGCGCTTACGGCTTCTAGGGGCATGTATACACGTAACGCACTGATATGTATAGAATTATATTCTGTCGACAGAAAACCGTAAGCAAACCGCATACAGATTTTTTCAAAGTCAAGCGTATTCTTGTCTGGAATTCTGCTCGGCGTTTCTGCGTTCCGAGGGGGTAACCGTTCGGCCGCCTGGGGATGCAACGATCCCGAAATTCCCTCCCACCCGTTGCTACAGTACGCGTTAGTCCGCGATGCGACGGTCGCTCAATAGTTCGTGGACCTGCGCCACACCGCTGCCAATTCCCCCAATTGAATGATTATTGACCAATTAGATCGTTGACTTGGAGATGCCGTGTGGTTTACGTAGCCTCGAGTGTTCTAGATTGGCAAACGGGAAAGGCCGGTCGATGTTTCTCAAGCACATTCTCGAACCATCAGACACCCCGACCATAAATGCCTGCATCAGCCTGTGTTCCGATAGTTCCGGATCAATGGTTTCAGCATAGTGGACAGATGTCTCGTTTAGCACTGAGAGGGTCTTTAGCCACTGCCCTCCACTGTGTGCCGGTGCCCTAACCAGGATCTGCGACGCGGCGCGATACTGTTCCCTGCTGTCGGACTCCTACGATTGGACTTCTCTTGCTCTTACAGCCACAACATCATCGACTGCCAGAATGGAGTGCCAAACGTAAGCGGGCAATTTAAGCCGTCATTATCCGTCGCCTGATTATGGGGTTTCCTTCGACGTTTACATGACGAAGGAGGACGACTCGATGAATGGGTCAAAACGGGTAACGGTTCGCCGTTCGGCCGTAGCTGGCAACTCGGTCTGTTCGGAGATTCCGGTGCGGCAGCGGCGCATTGCTGATGCTCGGAGATGACTGTCGGGCGGAAGTGTAATTGACTGTACAACTGCTGCCTATCATTGCTGGTTGCGGCTGGGTGTGGAGGACTCAGTTGGAGGAGCAACCCCTCGCGTTCTTCGCCGAATTTGGGCGCTCAACGGAGTGCGTCGCCAAGCCTTTTCATCGCTGGCTAGTTCCTGTCCGTAAATTCCTAACGGACTGATTTTATTGGACAAATCGGTGTTTCGGGTGGCGTAAAACCGGCGTGTCGGTTATCCTCTGTTTTGCTAACCTATTGAAAACATTGGAAAACCGAGAACGCCGGAGGTTGTCATGCGTATCGAACGCACCACGCAAACGAGTCAATTCGATCCCTCGACCGTTGACCACCCGGTGGCGCGGGAGTCACAATCACCAAACTTCAGCTACCGGTCGTGGCCTGCGCTGCGACGCGCGTGTCCCTTGAGTGCGGTGCGGCGCAGAATGGCCTCGAATCGACGAAAGGGTAGCAGATCCTCAGCGGAGCGCCGCACCACGAAACCCGAGCGGTAGCGAAGTTGACCAAACGTGGTCGGAAGCGGCACCAGCGCCAAGCCAGGTATCCTATCGAGAAAAGCGAGCGAGAGCCTGGAGAGGTAAGGACCGCTCGCCATGAGCAACAAGCTTCCGCTACCGCTTCGCACCGCGGTCCGCGCACGTATATTCGTACGACGGTAAAGCTTTGCGATGAGATCCGTAAGCGATGTTCGGGCCTGTCCATTTTCGGACAAGTTCGATGCGCCGTAGTCGATCCATGGGCATGCAGCTAGATCGGAGTAGGCGATGGACCGAGTGACCAGCGGATGATCCTGGTTCGCCACAATGCCCGCGGTCATATCGAGAAACGGTTCGCGCCGAAGGTAATCGGCTATTCTTTCGCCGTTGTCGATGGCACCGCAATGCAGATCGGTCCACCCCTTGGCTAGCCGGCGAAGACCCTCCGCATGCGTCGTACAATCGACGTAAATTTCGATACTCGGAAAGATTCTGTGGAACTGGCCGATGGCGTCAGGCAGGACGGCGCTGGCCCATACCGGCCCCGCCGTGATATGGAAACTACCGGTTCGCCCGGAGTGCACCGCGTGAGCCTGCTCTTCGGCGCTTTCGATTTCACGCAGGATTCGCCGAGCCAAGTCCACCACGAGAGCGCCCTGGGCAGTCAGGCGCATGCCTGTCGGCAGACGTTCGAAGAGTTTGCCGCCGAACTGACGCTCGAGCCGCGAGACGATGCGAGTCAGTGCGGGCTGGGTCATGGCGAGCCGCTCGGCGGCCAGATTGACGCTGCCCGCGTCGGCGACAGCCAGAAGCCTGACAAGATCGCGGCGCTTGTCGAACATGCCGCTCATCCTGGATTCCTTCGGGAATTAAGGTAATCAGGCTCGCCGGTTCGACGCCGCAACTGTTCGCTGGACCGATTGGACGTACTCGATAGATGGCAGTCCTGGCGTCGGCTCGAATTTGTGTATTGATTATTGAGTGATGTCCGAAAGCCACCGATTAAGTTCCGGCCATCATAATCTACCCTCGGTGCGCGTCGTGGATAACCAACCTTATGATCATTTAGCTCGCGATAACTGAAATTATCGCGAGCAAAAACTCCGGTCTTCGTTCAAATACCGACCCGGAGCGCTCCGATGACCTTTTCCGACCCTCTCCTCGATTCAGATTACTCGGTCCACGGTGAGTCACCCACAGATCTTGACGCTTTTCTCAGCAGCTATTTCCGGGCTGCAAAAGGCGCTCTGAGCCCAAATACAGAGCGGGCGCTGCGTGCGGACCTTACGATCTTCACCGCATGGTGCAGAGATCATGCATTGGCGCCACTGCCAGCCGAGGCTACCACCGTGGTCGTATTCATCAATGCCATGGAACAGGTCAAAGCACCAGCCACGA
>JAJDZM010000179.1 GCA_022824615.1 Candidatus Binatia bacterium
GTATAGGCAAAGCTCGCCTTATCACCAATCCGCCGGTATAACCGCTCGGCTTTGGCAAAGAGCCGCAAAGCGGGTGTAAATTCTTGACGCATACGGGCGGCATTACCTAGGCCGCAGTAGGAATAGGCCCGGCCGTACACATCGTCTTCAACCTCAAACACCGCGTTTGCCTCTGCGTAATAGTTCTGGGTATCTGCAAATCGGCCCATCAGACGCGATGCGCCTCCCAGGCCGCACAGCGCATATCCGGCTCCGAGCGTGTCGCCCTCGCGTTCGGCTAGTCTGCGGGCTTGTTTGAAATGGCTCAGCGCTTTTTTGAGGTCGCCACAGAAACGGTACGTTCCGCCCATAGCCCAGACAATAAAGCCCTCCCGGTCGTACACCTGAGCTTGACGATAACGGGCCCGCGCCTCCGCTAGATACGGTAAGGCGCGCTGTGGATTCCCCCGAGCGCGGACGCTGAGGCCGATACCGGCCAGACTCTCCGCCTCCCCTTCTACATCGGCTAGGCGGTCAGCCAGGCGGCTGGCCCGCTCATAGGCGCGTTGAGCGAGCCCGAATTGTCCCTGCATGCGCAAACAATCGCCAATACCGAGGTGGGCATCAAGCTCACATTCTCCAAGGTCTACGGCTTTTGCCGCCTGGCGTGCCTGGCGATAGAGCACGAGCGCTTCGGCAAAGCGACTCTTCTGGCGAGCGCGTTCGCCTTGTTGAAACAAGGCGTGCGGTGTCTGGACCGAAGCTGGCGACATAGAAATCAGAGGGGCGATTTAAGAACCACCCCTCCCCTGCTTGACAGGATTTGATAGCGGGACCTACTCGAATCCCTTAGCCCAGAGCGGCAGCCATGGTTTTGCCCATCTCAGCCGGACTCGAAATAATGGCCACACCGGCATCCCGGAAGGCTTGGACCTTCTCGGCTGCGGTTCCCTTACCACCGGCAATAATCGCCCCGGCATGTCCCATGCGTTTGCCTTTCGGCGCGGTTTGGCCGGCGATGAATGCCGCGACCGGCTTGGTCATATGCTCCTTAATAAAGGCAGCAGCAGCTTCTTCCGCCGAACCACCAATTTCGCCTATCAGCACCACGCCTTCGGTTTGGGGATCGTCCTGAAAGAGCCGTAAGACGTCGATAAAACCGGTTCCGTTCACCGGGTCGCCGCCTATCCCAACGCACGACGACTGACCGATACCCAACTGGGTGAGTTGATGCACGGCTTCATAGGTTAAGGTTCCGCTACGCGACACTACGCCGATGGCTCCGGGGGTGTGGATATAGCCCGGCATAATCCCAATCTTGCATTCCCCCGGGGTAATCACGCCAGGACAGTTGGGACCAATCAGGCGAGACTTTTTGCCGGCCAAGTAGCGCTTGACCCGGACCATATCGAGCACCGGAATTCCCTCGGTAATGCAGATCACCAACGCCACTTCAGCATCGACCGCTTCCATAATGGCGTCAGCGGCAAACGGCGGCGGTACATAGATAACGGAAGCGTTTGCCCCCGTTTCTGCAACCGCCTCCATAACCGTATTAAAAATAGGAATGCCTTCGAAATCCGTGCCACCGCGGCCAGGCGTTACTCCGGCCACCATCTGGGTGCCGTAGTCTCGACAGCCTCGGGTGTGCAGTTGGCCGGTTGAGCCGGTAATTCCCTGCGTCAGGACTTTGGTGTTTTTATCAACAAGAATGCTCACGAGCGTGCCCCTCGATTTCTCACCCTACAAATTCTATGAACGGGTGATCCAGTGTGTCGACTATGCGCCAATCGCCTCAACGATTTTCTTCGCGCCGTCAGCCAAATCGTCTGCAGGAATAATATCAAGCCCCGACTCAGCCAGAATCGTTTTTCCTAGTTCAACATTCGTCCCTTCCAAGCGAACGACCAAGGGAACCGACAGATTGACTTGCTTGGCGGCTTCAACCACCCCGTTGGCCACCACATCGCAACGCATAATCCCGCCGAAAATATTGACCAGAACGCCTTTGACATTCTCGTCCGACAGAATGATTTTAAATGCCTCGGTGACTTTTTCCGTGGTCGCGCCCCCGCCGACATCCAGAAAATTCGCCGGCTCAGCCCCGTAGTGTTTGATAATATCCATGGTTGCCATCGCCAACCCAGCCCCATTGACCATGCAGCCGATATTACCGTCCAGCGCAATATAATTGAGGTCAAACTTGGACGCCGCAACCTCTTTCTCGTTTTCCTCAGTCACATCCCGCATCTCACGGATATCAGCGTGACGGAACAACGCGTTGTCGTCGAAACCCATCTTGGCGTCCAGAGCGACAAGATCGCCGGACTTCGTCAGCACCAGCGGATTAATTTCAGCCATGGAGGCGTCACTCTCGGAAAATGCCCGGTATAAGCCGCGCATGAAGGCCACGGCTTTGTTGACCGAGTCTTTAGGCAGGCCCAGGCCGTAGGCGAGCTGGCGGCCCTGGAAATCCCCGAAGCCGACGGCGGGATCGATGGTGGCGCGGAGAATTTTCTCGGGTGAGCGCTCGGCGACCTCTTCAATTTCCACGCCTCCCTCGGAGCTGGCCATCACCGTGACCCGCGCAGTCGCGCGGTCAATGACCATACCGAGATAGAACTCTTGATCGATATCGCAGCCCTGCTCAACAAATATCTTCTGGACTTCTTTACCTTCGGGTCCGGTTTGGTGGGTCACCAGGGTTGAGCCCAGCAGAGCCGTCGCGTGTGCCCGGGCTTCCTGCGGCGTCTTGGCGAGCTTGACCCCACCGGCCTTACCACGCCCACCGGCGTGAATCTGGGCCTTGACGACACACAGCCCACCGCCCAGTTCTTTGGCCGCGGCTTCGGCTTCGTCCGGGGTGGTGGCGACCCGACCGTCTAACACGGCCACCCCATTTTTCCGTAATATCTCTTTTGCTTGGTATTCGTGGATATTCATACCCTCTTACCTTACTGTGGCCCTCTTCCCTGATGGTGGAGAGCTACTCGCCCTTCTCCAGGAGGGCGTCCATGGCCGTCACCAGTTCGCGCACATGACCGACGGACACCTCCATTTCCTGTTTTTCCTTGTCGCTCAGGTCCACTTCAATGACGCGCTCAACACCACCGGCACCGATAGACACCGGGACGCCGAAGTACACCCCGTCAATTCCGTATTCGCCTTCGAGGTAGGCGGCGCAGGGCAGGATTTGTTTTCTATCCTGCAGATAGGCCGCAGCCATCTGCACGGCTGCGGAAGCCGGCGAATAAAACGCTGAACCCGTCTTGAGCAAAGCCACAATCTCGCCACCGGCCTGACGGGTGCGCTGCTCAATTTCTTCCAAACGGGCAGCGGAGATCAGCTTCTCAACCGGTACCCCGCCGACCTGGCAATAGCTGCGCACCGGGACCATGTCGTCACCGTGGCCACCGAGGACCATAGCCGTCACATTCTGAACAGATACGCCGAGTTCTTGGGCAATAAAGGTCCGGTAACGGGCGGAGTCCAGGACACCGGCTTGGCCCACGACCCTGTTCTTGGGGAAACCCGTCACCCGCTTGGTCAGGGTCACCATGGCATCGAGCGGGTTGGTAATCACAATCACCAACGAATCCGGCGCATATTGCTTAATGTTGCTGGATACATCGCTCATGATCTTGCAATTGATACCCAGCAGGTCGTCCCGACTCATGCCCGGCTTCCGGGCAACACCAGCAGTCACAATACAGACATCCGCGCCGACGATATCGGCATAGCTCGTCGTCCCGGTAATGTTGGCGTCATAGCCCTCAATGGGCCCGGCTTCGAGCATATCCAGCGCCTTGCCCTGGGGCAGACCATCAATCACGTCGAACAGGACGACATCGCCAAGTCCCTTGAGCACGCACAGGTGGGCAAGGGTACCGCCGATATTACCGGCGCCAATAAGTGCAATTTTCTTCCGAGCCATAATCTTCTTCCCTCCGGTCTCACGTCCATAAATAATATAGGATAGAGGACAGTCAGGACGGCTGTCCTCATCTCAATCCGTTGAGATATTGCTTGTTCGGCAAGGTTTTGGGGCAGGATGCCAAAATTCCTACAGCCTGTCTAGGCCAGAAGGTTGTTGAAAGGCTCGCTCTTGTCGCCCTGGAGGAGTCTCGCCCCCTCTTCACTTATCGGGAGAGCGCCAGGGACAATTCTTCTTCACAGACCTGACTGCCCAGAATGCTGTTTCATCCGGTTGCGTTCAGCGTCAGAGCGGCGGATATACTGCGGGACGAGTTGGGATACGTCGTCGTGATCTCCCTGTTTGAACCGCATCCAGGCTAAGCGAGCAACAACGCTGCCACACGGCGGGACAGCAGCAAGCGGCAGAACTTCTGTATGGTGTCCGCAGCGTTCCTGAACTATTTCACTGTAACGCTCAACGCCATCTCCAACAAAGAGACACGGCCCGCTGATGTGATTGGCCAACTCTCCAGGCGCGAGGACCATATCGTCAGTCAGACGGGTAATGCACCCGTCTGCGTCGCGGGCAAAGCAGGCGGCATACACTTCACGTTTGCGAGCGTCCAGCACAACGCACAGCCGGCCTGTCCAATGGGTCACTGCATGGGCAAACGTGAGGAGCGTCGAGACACCGGCAACCTGTTGAGACAAGGCATAGGCAAAACCTTTTGTCGTGCCGAGCGCGATGCGCAGACCGGAGAAGGCTCCAGGACCGATCGTCACCCCTATCCCTGCGATCTCAGGCAGACTGACGTGAGCCTGCTCAAGGACGCGGTGAATCAAGGGTAAAAGATTTTCCGCATGACTCACCGTAGCGTTACCTGACTGTTCTGCCAGAACACTGCCATTCTGTATCAGGCCGACACTCGCAATTGGGGTCGCCGCGTCTATGCCGAGAACGAGCATGTCAAGAGGTCAGCTGACAAGGCGTGAAATATCGTTGTAGAAGACCAGGACGATGAGCGAGACAATAACCAGGAAACCGACGCGTAAGGCCATCTCTTTGGACCGATTACTCAACGGGCGGCCGATGAGGAGCTCAATGAGCATGAGCAACAGATGGCCCCCGTCAAGGATCGGGATAGGCAGAAGATTGAAAATGGCTAAGTTGACGTTCACGATAGCCGTGAAGCGCAGTAAATAATCCAACCCCAAACGCGCCTGCTGTCCAGCCACCTGCGCAATGAGAATGGGGCCGCCCAGCTCCTTGGTTGAAACCTCTCCACTGATAAGCTTGACGACGCTGTCCAGAATGAGGTGCGTCCACAGCCAGGTTTGTTCCGCTCCAAGCGTTATCGCTCGTCCTACGGTAACAGCTTCGTTCGTAAAGGCTCGCTCAATACCAATCACATAAACTTGCCCGCCGACGGGGTTGTCACGCAGTTGAGGGGTGACTGTTATGGCCATAATCTGGCCACGGTTCGCCTTTTTAATGACAAGGTCAATCTCATTCCCATTGCTATGTTGGATCTGCTCGGCCAGTTCCTCCCAGGTGTGGACGGTAGCCCCATCGACTTTGAGGATCTCGTCCTCCGGTTCCAGACCGGCCGCTTCTGCGGGCATGTTCGATACGACTCCACCAACCGTGGGCTGATCAACTGGGACATTAACGCCAAATTGGGCAAAGGCCAGACTGAAAACGACGAAAGCCATCAGGAAGTTGGCCAATGGCCCGGCAGCGACAATCAGAAAGCGTTTTGGCAAAGATTTGTGGGTAAAGGAACGGCGCAGGTCAGTCTCATCCACCTCCTCACCGATTTCCTCTCCAATCATCTTCACATAGCCGCCCAGAGGAATGGCGCTGAGTAAATACTCCGTTTCGCCGATCTTACGGCCAAGGAGTTTCGGACCAAATCCGAGCGAGAATCGCTCTACCCCAACGCCAGCCCATTTGGCGGTCAGGAAGTGTCCCAATTCGTGCACAAAAATGATTAATCCAAAGATAATAACCACTCGTAGCGCAACATCAAAAGTCGAAAGATCCATGCCCACCTACTCCTCAGTTTTCGGACTATATTTAATGCCACAGCGTATTATAGTAATAGATAAAGGCACCTGGGAAAAGTAAACTGTCAATACGATCAAGCACGCCGCCGTGGCCGGGAAAGAGACGGCCTGAGTCTTTTGCGTTGCAGGCCCGCTTCAAGGCCGACTCACACAGGTCGCCCAACTGAGCGAGTCCTCCCATCAGAAGCGCAAGTACCACTAATTCGAGCGCAGTTCGATTGGGCAGGAGATACGGCCAGGCGACGAGAGCGGCGAGGCAATTCCCGCCTATCGATCCGACGCTCCCCTCTACGGTTTTGCCAGGGCTGATATGCGGGAGCAGTTTCCGTTTTCCCCATATTCGTCCAACGGCATACCCTCCGGTGTCTCCAAGCATGGTCACAAGCAGTATGAAAAAAATCCATTTCGCGCCTTCCGGGCCGCGATGTATCCACAGCAAGTGAGGAAAAAGAAACCCGATATACACCACACCAAATACGAAGAGGCTCGTTGTTTGGATTCCTCTCGCTGGCTGACGGTCTCGAAGACTCAGAATAAAAACCAGTACAAAACCAAAGGTCAACGCGGCACCGCTGAGCCGCATATCGTCCGCTAGCATGCTGAGTGCGACAAGCATACCCCACAGTTCACCGATGACCGGAGAGAGGATATATTGGGCTCGCGTGAGAGAGAAGTATTCATATAGACCGAAACCAGTCAGCACCAGAATAGCACTCGAAAAGCCCCATTCCGGCGCAGAGTGTATCAGGAAGATGAGAAGAGGAAGCGCGACCGCGGCGGTCAGGAGCCTAGTGCGCAGCACGTTTGAGCCCAGTCTCAATCAGCTGCTCGGCCGTCCGACCGAAACGCCGGTCCCGCTGCTGATAATCCGCCAATGCCTGCAAGAAGGCATCGCGGTCGAAGTCGGGCCACAGGGTATCGGTCACATAGAGTTCCGTGTAGGCCAACTGCCAGAGCATGAAGTTACTGATCCGAAACTCTCCACTCGTTCGAATAAGAAGGTCTGGAGCGGGGATATCTGCCGTCCACAATGATTGTTCGACCGCCCGCTGGTCAATCTCGAAAGGCCGCAATTGTCCCGCCTGTACGGCGGTCGCCAGCGTCTGTACGGCGGCAACGATTTCTTCCCGGGCACTATAGCTCACGGCGAGTACAACCGTCAGGCCGGTGTTGTCTCGGGTTGCGTCAATAACGTCAAGCAGAGATTTCCGAACCGTCGCTGGAAGGCGGCCCAGATCACCAATGGCACGCAGGCGGATATTATACCGCATCATACGACGGAGTTCTGTCCGAAGGTAGCGATTGAGGAGTCCCATGAGCGCCCGGACCTCACGCGGCGGCCGCTGCCAGTTCTCTGAAGAAAACGCGTACAGGGTCAGATACGAGAGGCCGAGGCCGCGGCTCGTCTCGACGATATTGCGAACCGCCTCTTTCCCACGCTTGTGGCCCTCGATACGGCTCAGCCCGCGTCGCTGCGCCCATCGCCCGTTCCCATCCATAATAATGGCAACATGACGGGGCAATTGGTCTTTCTCAAGGATAACGCTCACGCGTATAAACAGCAGGTTAGAATAGATTGCTCACATGGCCAGTCGCAGGGAAACACCATTCCCTATACCGCCATCAACTCTTCCTCTTTCAACTTGAGGATATGGTCAAGTTTTTCGATATATTCATTCGTCATCTTTTGCACCCGGTCCTGTGCAGTGTGCAGTTCATCTTCGGTAATTTCTTTATCCTTTTGCATTTCCTTGAGATAGTCATTGGCATCGCGTCTATGATTCCGCATGGAGATCCGGTATTCCTCCGCACTTTTCCGAATTTTTCGGACAAAATCTTTCCGTCGCTCTTCGGTGAGTTCGGGTATGGGGACGCGAATGACTTTCCCATCGTTGACTGGGGTCAGGCCTAAGTCGGCCTGATAAATCGCCTTTTCCACATCACCGATGATATTTTTTTCGTATGGCTGGACAACAAGGAGACGTGCTTCTGGCGCAGACAAGGAGGCGAGTTGATTGAGTGGAGTCGGAGACCCGTAATACTCGACCAGCACGCCTTCGATTAATGACGTGGAGGCACGACCGGTGCGAACTTTCGAAAACTCGACACGGAGCGACCCAAGGGTCTGCTCCATTTCCTGCTTCATTTGTTCCAAAACTTCGGCGCTCATAGCTCCCCTCCATTGACCACCGTTCCAATGGGCTCGCCACGTACCACGCGCTGGATATTACCGGGCTCAAGCATACTGAACACAATGATGGGGAGATGATTGTCCATGCACAATGATATCGCGGTGGAGTCCATGACCTTGAGGTTTTGCTGTAAGACTTCAAGATACGTCAAGTGTTGATACCGCTCGGCCGTCGAATCTTTCACCGGGTCAGCGCTATAGATCCCATCAACCTTGGTTGCTTTGAAAATAGCTTGGGCTCCGATTTCCATCGCCCGCAAGCTGGCTGCGGTATCCGTGGTAAAATACGGATTGCCGGTACCAGAGGCAAAAATAACGACACGTCCTTTCTCAAGATGGCGCGTTGCGCGCCGTCGAATATACGGTTCCGCCACCTGCGATACGGTCAGGGCTGACATCACACGCGTGGGGACCTCTACCTTCTCCAGAGCTTCCTGCATGGCTAGGCTGTTGATCACCGTGGCCAGCATCCCCATATAATCGCCGGTCGCCCGCGCAATCCCCCTTGAACTCGCGTCTACTCCACGCAGTATATTGCCCCCACCGAGGACCAAAGCAATCTCACACCCCAGCGCACGAATCTCCTGAATCTCTCCGGCGATACGAGCCAGGACAACATCGTCAATCCCATAGCCTCGGTCACCAGCGAGCGCTTCTCCCCCTAACTTGAGGAGAACGCGCTGGTATGGTGCAGACTTTGTCGTCATGCAGCCTACTCAGTCCCTCCGTCAGCGGCGCTTGCTTCTCCGATCTGGAAACGCGCAAATCGGTGGACCACAATATTTTCACCCGTCTTACTCACCGCATCATTGACAATCTCTTGCACGGTCTTGCTCGGCTCCCGAATATAGGCTTGTTCGAGCAGACACACTTCGCTGTAAAATTTCTCGACTTTTCCTGAAACGATCTTCCCGATAACCTGCGCCGGCTTTCCAGACGCTTCGGCCTGTGTCTGGTAGACCGCCCGCTCCCGCTCGAGTTCTGCCTCCGTAATGTCTTCTCGACGCACGCAGCGTGGGTTTGCGGCGGCCACTTGCATCGCAATATCTTTGACAAGCTGTTGGAACTCCTCGGTCCGAGCGACAAAATCCGTCTCACAATTCACTTCAACCAGAACGCCGATCTTGCCACCCCCGTGAATATAGGAGCCAACCACGCCCTGCTCTGCCGCGCGTCCAGCCCGCTTTGCGGCAGCGGCCAGTCCTTTCTCACGAAGAAAGTCAATGGCTTTTTCAATATTCCCGTTATTTTCGGCGAGCGCTTTTTTACAGTTGACAATACCCGCGCCTGTCCGCTCGCGCAGTTCTTTTACCTGGGCCATCGAAATATCGCTCACACCTCACTCCCTTCCTCAATAGACACCGCCTCTGTCGGAGTGTCTTCGGCTTGCGCCTCAGGAGATGGCGCAGGATCTTCCATCATATCCGGTCCAGCGAGCGTTTCTTTCTCTTCTTGGTCCGCCTGGTCAAGGGCTTCACCCTCGCCTTGTTGCTGCTCTTGGTACAGCGTTCGCCCTTCTATGGAGGCGTCAGCAATAGCGTCCACAAAAAGACGAATAGCCCGAATGGCATCATCATTTCCTGGGATTTTATGCGTGATCAGGTCCGGATCACAGTTTGAATCAATCGCCGCGACAACTGGCAGACCGAGCTTGTTCGCCTCCCGCACGGCGATTTCTTCCTTCTTAGTGTCAACGACAAATATCGCATCAGGCAGTTTCCGCATCGTTTTGATGCCACCTAATACACTCATCAGCTTATCCCGCTCCCGGCTAATCCCTAAGCGTTCTTTCTTCGTCAGCGCGTCAGCAATCGCGGCTGTTTCGAGCATCTCCTCGACTCGTTTCAGTCGATCAATAGACTTCCGAATGGTTTGAAAGTTCGTTAACATCCCACCCAGCCAGCGGTTATTGACATAAAACATTTCACACCGCTCGGCTGCTTCGCGCACGACTTCCTGCGCCTGCTTCTTGGTCCCGACAAAGAGAATCTGCCCACCATCCGCGACCAGATCGCGAATAACGCCACACGCGTCGCGTAACATGCCTACGGTCTGCTGCAGGTCGATGATGTGAATTCCGTTGCGGGCACCAAAAATATAGGGTTTCATCTTTGGGTTCCAGCGACTCGTCTGGTGGCCAAAGTGAACCCCAGCCTCAAGCAGTTGCTTGATCGTAATCTCGACCATGGAGAGAGCACCTTTCTTTCTTAACTATGCGTGGAATATGCCTGATTTCAGGGAGGGATTTTTATCAAAGGCGAAAAATCTTTGCAATGCGCCAGAGAGCGCTATTGATTCATAGACTCAAGAAATTCTTGATTATCCTTTGTCCCCTGGATTTTATCCATAAAAAATTCCATTGCTTCGACTGCGTTCATTTGGGTCAACAATTGTCTGAGAAGCCGCACTCGGTCCAAGGTCTTCTTGGTCAGCAGCATCTCTTCCTTGCGGGTGCCGGAGCGGCCAATATCCATGGCAGGGAAAATCCGCTTGTCCATCAGGCGACGGTCCAGGTGGATTTCCATATTACCAGTCCCTTTGAATTCTTCAAAGATGACTTCATCCATACGACTGCCGGTATCGACCAGGGCTGTCCCAATAATGGTTAAGCTGCCCCCATCTTCAATGTTGCGTGCCGCTCCAAAGAATTTTTTCGGCATCCGTAAGGCATTGGCATCCACACCACCGGACAGCAATTTCCCACTCGGCGGAACCACGGCGTTATTCGCGCGCGCCAAGCGGGTAATGCTGTCGAGTAAGACGACCACGTCTTTTCCATGCTCGACCAGACGTTTTGCTTTTTCTAAGACCATCTCCGCCACCTGTACGTGCCGATTCGCCGGTTCGTCAAACGTCGAACTCACAACCTCGGCACGGACTGAGCGCTGCATATCGGTGACTTCCTCCGGTCGCTCATCAATCAATAAGACAATCAAAATGACCTCTTTATGATTGTGAACAATGCCATGCGCCAAACTTTGCAGCATCATGGTCTTGCCCGTACGAGGAGCAGCAACAATCAAACCACGCTGCCCTTTTCCTATGGGAGTGAACAGATCTATAGTTCGCGTTGTATACTCTTCAAAATTGTGTTCGAGCCGAAGTTGTTCCTCGGGATAGAGTGGCGTCAAATTGTCAAAAAGGATTTTATCTCGGGCGCGTTCAGGCTCCTCATAGTTCGTTGCTTCGACTTTCAGCAACGCAAAATAACGCTCGCCTTCCTTGGGCGGCCGGATTTGCCCGGCCACCACGTCTCCGGTGCGGAGATTAAACCGCCGAATCTGGCTCGGTGACACATAAATGTCATCCGGCCCCGGCAGATAATTGTAGTCAGGAGAACGGAGAAAGCCGAACCCGTCAGAGAGAATCTCTAACACCCCCTCGCCGTAGATAAAGCCGCTCTGCTCGGCCTGAGCTTGGAGAATAGAAAAAATCAGGTCTTGCTTCCGGAGACTGGACGCTCCCTCGACATTAAAATTTCGGGCGATCTCCGCCAGTTCGCCAATTTTCTTTGATTTCAGAGACTTCAGATTCAGCCCGACATCTTCGCCGTCTCCATTAATGCGAACCTCCTGGAGTCCGTTTACAGTATCATTCTTTGCGGTCGTTCGACCCATATCTTCCTCCTACTCGTCTGCAGTAGTAAACTGGAGGGACATATCCTTGGTAGTACATATTGCCGAGGCACATCCACCTCGGACACCAATTGCCCGTGTTAGGGGAAAAACCATCAGGAAACAGCGGTATGACCGGTGAGAAATTCTTTTTCAGAGTGATCTACAAAGGACGATTTATCCTCGGAAAGATATCTTCATATAATACACCATCACCAACCTGTCAACGAAAAGACTCACGCCCAGACAGAGGACAGCTCCAGCAGGAGTCCGGCAAAATCAGCAGGATAAGGCGCCTGAATTGTCACCCTTGTATGGTCTTGGGGATGCCTGAACTCAATCACCTGAGCGTGCAAGGCTTGACGAGGAAAGTGCCGAATCTCAGGGGGTAATGTTTTCTCCATACGCCGCGACCCATACAGATCATCTCCGATAATGGGGTGGTTGAGCGCAGCGAGATGAACCCGCAGTTGATGGGTTCGGCCAGTCTTGGGAAAGAGCTGGACAAGGGAAACACTGCGACACGACTCCAGGACCTCATACCGACTGACCGCCGGACGGCTCTTCCGGGCGTGGATGGACATTTTCTTCCGCTCCTGTGGATGCCGACCAATAGGAAAAGCAATCTCCCCCTCATGCTGAGGCAGGCATCCAACCACGACAGCTCGGTAAGTTTTGCGCACCTGTCTCGATTTAAATTGTGCAGCGAGGGCTTCCAACGCCGTGTGATGCTTTGCGACGAGCAAGACGCCGGACGTATCCTTATCCAGTCTATGGACAATCCCCGGACGGAGCGATGCTTCTTCGACATTCCATCCCCAGTGTGCCAGCAAGGCGTTCACCACCGTCCCATGCCACTGACCGGGGGCGGGATGCACAACCATGCCGGGTGGTTTGTTAATCGCGGCCAGACTGTCATCTTCGTACAAGATATCGAGCGGAATATCTTCCGGCGTAGCAGTCGTTGGTGGTGAAGGCAGGGGAGCTATTTCTATGATTTCACCGCTACGGACAGGGTAGCTCGCCTTTTGGGGAGCTCCGTCTACCAAAACATGGCCATGTTTAATGAACAGCTTTGCCTGGGATCGACTGATCTCCGCCAGGGAGGCCACCACCAAGTCTAAACGCCGGCCGACCTGGGCGAGCGGAATCTGAAGATGTTGGACTGTCACGAGGGAGTATTCCCAGTTGAGGAGAGGAAGCGACGGGCCTGGTCAGCATCCGCTCGGATCTGCTGCACGAGTTCTTCGACCGACGAGAACTTCCGCTCTGCTCGCAGGTGCTTGACAAAGCTCACCCGGAGACGTTTTCCGTACAGGTCGGCGGAGAAGTCAAAAAGGTGTGTTTCCACTGTTCTCTGATTTTCGCCAAAAGTCGGATTCACGCCAACATTTGCGACGGCATCATACTCCCCGTCGTCCACCCAGGCTCGGACTGCGTACACTCCATTCGGCAACAGGACTGATGTCCGCGGACGGATATTCGCAGTCGGGAATCCGATCTGCCGACCGCGCTGAAATCCCTTAACAACCCGGCCGTTTACCGCATACGGCTGCTCTAGCAGCGTGGTTGCCTCGTGCAGTTTGCCAGCTTGGAGCAGTGAGCGTACTACGGTGCTGCTGACCTCTTGCCGACCTACAGTCACCGACCCTATGACCTCCACCTCAAATCCCCACCGTTTTCCCAGAGCACTGAGTAGACGCGCATTGCCAGCCCGGTCTCGACCAAAACTGAAATTATGACCGACCAGAATTTTTTCGACGCCAATTGAGTCGAGTAGATATTGACGCACAAACGCTTCGGGGGCGAGCTGCGAAAAGTTACGCCCAAATCGCTGTAACACGATTCCATCGACACCCAACTCGGCAATCCGCCGGAGCTTCTCACGTAAACTGAGAATCAGCGGTACTGGACTTTCGGGCCGCAACACCGAAAGAGGGTGAGGGTAAAATGTCATGGCCAGAGCGGCCCCCTGGCGTGTGCTGGCTTCTTCGACAAGCCGAGAGAGAATCATCCGGTGGCCCAAGTGCACCCCATCGAAATTTCCGAGACCGATGACCGGATGGGGGAACGGCAAGTGGTGCGAGGCGTGTCGGATAATTTTCATACTCAGGGCCCCGAAGAAGTCCAGGGGTGGGTATGCTAACGTCCAAGCGTCTGGAGCATGGTTTGCGCTTCAAGCGTTTGGGTGGCTGACGGATGGTCGTTGACGAGCTTCTGAAGAATCAGGCGGGCGTCCGTCTTATCTCCAATCGCAAGAAATGCCTGAGCTTGTCGAAGGAGGGCTGCGGCAACACGATCGCCCCGACGGTAGGAGAGGACATCATTAAACTCAAGGATGGCCCGATTATAGTCATTCCGGACGTAGTGGCTCTCGCCAATCCAATACTGCGCATCGTCGGCCATTTGTGATTCAGGACAACGACGCTGAAAAGTGCGGAATTCCTGAATCGCAGGACGATACTGCCGGTCTTGAAAGAGCCGGACTGCTCCTCGGTAGAGGTCTTGACACTCCGGCGTGTCCGTAGTCGAAGGGAGGCTGATAGAGCCTGGAGGAGTGGTCAACGGCATTTCAAACGGGAGAGAAGGAGGAGTGGTCGTCTGAGCACTTGGTCCGCCAGGTTCATCCAATCCAGGCCCAGGCCTGTGTCCAGCAAAGCGCAGTTGCCTTTCAACGACGCCTAACCGTTCCTCAAGGGTGCCTAAGCGCTGCTCGACTGTACGCAGGGATGGAAGGGTTTCACTCTCCCGTTGAGAGAGACGGGTCAGGTTATGCTCGAACTCTTCGAGCTTGCCTTGCAGCTGCTGGACCTGACGGCCGAGGCTGTCGATTGAGGCGTCCGTATTGGCGACTTGGGTGCGTATTGCCCTGCGTTCGCTCTGCACTTGCTGCAGGTCGGCTTGGGTTGCGCATCCGGCAAGCCAGAAGCCTAGCAGAAGCACAGGGCACAGTAGACAGCGACTAGCTCTCACAGCACGTGTGTAGAGCCAGAGATGACGCCCGTTGCCTAGCGTAGGGCTGAGAAATGGCCGCGTCGATTTCGCTGCCAACATGATTCATTCGCGTCAGTACACTGGGGCAGTTCTTCCCCATAACTAATGATGGAGAGCCGCTCGGCAGGGACCCCTAACGTCATGAGATAATCCTGCGCGGCACGGGCCCGCTTTGCGCCAAGGGCGAGATTGTATTCGGCTGTTCCCCGCTCATCACAATGCCCTTCGATTTCTACCTTGACCCCGGCATTGTTTTGCAGCCAGTCGGCATTCGCTTGCAGGGTTTGCCGCGCCTCTTCGGACAACTCAAACGAGTCATAGCTAAAGAAGACGTCTTGGAAGGGTCCGCCCTCCCCTTCCTCTTGGACACGCTCCTGGATGCGTTTATCCTCCCCGAGCCCAGTTTCATCCATCCCTGGCGTACCAGAGCCCGTACTTGGAGTTCCATAACTCATCTGCTGAGGAGCTTGTTTCGGACATCCGATCAAGCCCAGAGAGAGCAGGAGGACGCTGATCAGCCACCCACCATAGAATTTATTGTCGTGCATTTTTCACCATTTTTCCTCGTCCCACGTGTACTTATGGAAGACGTGGCGACCACGCCGGACTAGTATCATTTCCACTTCCCCCGGTCAATTGCTGTACACTCTGACCGTCTCGACTCACCAGATAGAGTCGCCCTCGTCGCGTCACCACAAGATAGCGCCCGTCCGGCGACCACGAGGGGTGCTCACCACGAACGATGTGCGTGGCTTCTCCGCCGTTCGGATCGATCGCCATCACACGAAATCCGCCTGAGCGAGACGTATAGGCGATCCGGTCTCCTTTGGGCGACCAAGCGGGATCAGTATTATAGGCGCTCTGAAACGTAAGCCGTTTGGACTGTCCGGTTTCAACGTCCATCACATAAATCTGGGGGCTGCCACTCCGGCTCGAACAAAATGCCAGTTGGCGCCCGTCTGGCGACCAGGCGGGAGAAACATCGATGCCACTGTGGTGGGTTAAACGACGAAGGAGCTGACCTTTGGACGAGAGCAGGAAAAGATCAGAATTGCCGTTCTGATCGAGACTGACA
>JAJDZM010000224.1 GCA_022824615.1 Candidatus Binatia bacterium
AACCCACCCCGCCGCTTCGCGGCACCCCTCCGGGGAGGGGATAACGGCCCTCTCCCCCACATGAGGGTGGTTGATCAGGCTGCCAGCTTTTTGACGTGGGCGACAATATGTTGGGCGCTGATGCCAAAGGCGTCGAGCAACTCTGCCGACGAACCGGAGCGCGGGACGCCATTCACGGCGAGTTTGTGGACCTTGACCCCATGAGCCGCCACCGCGTTCAGCACGGCGTCGCCCAAACCACCGTCATGATAGTGGTCTTCAACAACGAGCAGGGTGTTATTCGTTTGGCTGGCTGCGACCAGTAGCCCCTGGGCGTCAATCGGTTTGACCGAATAGGCGTCAATCAGGCGGATAGCCACCCCCTCGCTTGTAAGCGTCTCACTGGCCGCCAGCGCCTCGTGCAGCGTCACCCCGGCGGCAACGACCGTCAGCGCATCGTTCTCGCTGGACCGCAGCAGTTTGCTGCCGCCAATGAGAAACTCCTCGGTGTTGGGATAGAGCACCGGCGTTGCCGGACGAGTCGTGCGCAGATAGGTCGTACCGGGCAGGTCGGGCATGGCGCTGACCAGACGTTCGGTTGCCACCGCATCGCTGGGATAGAGCACAACCGAGTTGGGAATGGCCCGCATCATCGCCAAATCTTCCAACCCCATCTGAGACGGGCCGTCTTCCCCAATCGAGACCCCGCAATGCGAGCCCACGTATTTGATGCACACGCCGGAGATGGCCGCCATACGAATATGGTCAAACGCCCGGGTGAGAAAGGCCGCAAACGTCGAGGCGAACGGAATCTTGCCGCACACCGCCAGCCCGACTGCAGCCCCGACCATGTTTTGCTCAGCAATATAACTCTCGAAATATCGCTCCGGATGGGCCTTGAGAAAGGTTTCGGCAAAGGTCGAATTCTTGGTATCCCCGTCGAGAGCGACCACCCGGGGGTCCCCGGCTCCGAGCTTGGCCAGTGCGGTTCCGTAGGCCACGCGGGTCGCGACCTTCTCTCCCAATTCATAGGCCGGGGCGGGGACACTTCCGCTGGCACCGGCTGGAGAAAATCCGTTGGCTTGCGGCCGCGTCACAGCGGGCACCTCTGCGCGCTGGTCGAGCGTCAACTCACCCAGCGCTTTGTCCAGGTCGTCCCCCTTGAGCGGCTTTCCGTGCCAACCGGGTTTATCCTCAAGAAAAGAGACGCCTTTGCCCTTGAAGGTCTTGGCCACCAGCATGGTTGGACGGTCCTTGGTGGCGTGGGCCTGGTCGAGCGCGGCTATGACCTCTTCGATATTATGGCCATCAATCGCCAGCGCGTTCCAACCGAACGCGGCAAAACGGCGCTGATAGGTTTCCACGTCAAAATTGTACATGGTCCGTTCGCTCTGCCCCATGCCGTTGACATCAACAATGCCAATAAGGTTGTCGAGTTGATAGTACGACGCCATGGCCGCGGCTTCCCAGACGCCACCTTCCGCGACCTCCCCGTCGCCCAGCAGCACATAGACGCGGTAGTCAAGCTTATCCAGGCGTTTGCCGTTCAGCGCCATGCCGACCCCAACGGAGAGCCCCTGTCCGAGTGAGCCGGTTGCGGCACCCACCCAGGGGATGCGCGGCGTGGGATGGCCTTCCAAATCACTGGAGAACTTGCGGAGCGAGGGCAACTGCTCCAGCGGTAGGGCTCCGGCTTCCGCCAGGGCCGCATACAGGACGGGAGCGGCGTGCCCTTTTGACAGCACAAACCGGTCATTGCCCGGATGGGCCGGATTGGTAGGGTCAAAGCGCATGGCGGCAAAGAACACGGCCGCCATGATATCCGCAGCGGACATGCACGATGTCGGATGGCCAGAGCCGGCCGCGGCTGTGGTACGCAATGAGTGGACACGCAGAGTATCCGCAGTTGCCTGTAAAGCCTTGAGATCAACCCTCACGATTCGTCCCTCCCCCTAAAGGTAAAAAAAGGGACACGGTCTACCGTGCCCCTTTCCACTATCATCCCCTGGCATGCGCCCTTCTTATCCGTGGCTATCCACACACCCCACCGGCAAGCGGCGGGAAAATGCTCAGTTCCAGTCCGTTTTCAAGGATCGTCCCCACTTCGACATAGGTATCACCCACCACAAGCATACCCGCCTGCTCGCGTGGAATGTTCAGCATATCAACCGCGTCCTGAACCGTTGCTCCAGCGGGCAGGGAGAGGGAGACCCCATCCGGACTCCCCTGCGGGGTGTATTTTCTCAGCGCCGCAAAAAGCTTGACGGTTATAGTGACGGAATCGGCCATATGCGGTGGTGCTGAGGCTACCCCCATCGGGCTAGGCGGCGTTAGCCGGTCGCAGACCACAGAACTCTTCGTAATCGATCAACTCCGTAATTTTCGGGTTTTCGCTGCACACCAGGCAGTTCGGATCTTTACGCAGTTTCAGCACCCGGATTTCCGAGCTGAGCGTATCAAAATGCATCATCCGTCCGACAAGCGGATTGCCAGCGCCGAGAATGATCTTGATCACTTCAAGCGCCTGCACGCAGCCGACGAGTCCGGGCAGCACACCAAGGACGCCGGCTTCGGCACAGCTCGGAGCCATCCCCGGAGGTGGCGGCTCGGGAAACAGGCAGCGATAGCACGGGCCTTCGGTCGGATCGACAACCGTGACCTGGCCTTCAAACTGGAAGATCGAGCCATCGACGAGCGTCTTCTTGGCCATGATGCAGGCGTCGTTAATGAGATAGCGGGTCGGGAAATTATCGCAGCCGTTCACCACGATATCGAAGTCGTCGATAATGCGCATGACGTTTTCGGAAGAGAGGCGTTCTTTGAACTGGACGATGTCCACATCGGGGTTGAGCGCGTTCAGGGTCAGTTGCGCCGATTCCACCTTGGGCATACCGACCCGGTCATTGGTGTGCAGGATTTGGCGTTGGAGATTGCTCATATCAACGGTGTCATGGTCGGCAATCCCTATCGTGCCGACTCCGGCCGCGGCCAGATATAAGGCCACCGGCGACCCGAGGCCACCCGCCCCGACGCAGAGCACTTTGGCGTCAAGCAGTTTGGCCTGGCCCGCTTCCCCGACTTCCGGCAGAGTAAAATGACGCGCATAGCGCGTGATCTGCTCTGGGGTAAACTGGCGGTCCGCCACCCATTTATAGCCGGCATTTTTCCAGGCGGTATAACCGCCGGACATGGAAGTCACATTTTCATAGCCCATTTCCTTGAGCGTCCGAGCAGCGATGAGCGAGCGGACGCCACCGGCGCAATACGCCACGATGGGTGCACTCTTATCCGGCACGGCCTCTTCGATTCGCATTTCGAGAAATCCGCGTGGGAGCGGAACCGAGCCTTCGAGGTGGCCCTCCCGGTACTCTTCGCGCTCGCGGACATCGAGCAGGGTTGGCCGCGCGCCGTTTTCCATTTGGGCTTGCACCTCGTCAATCGTGACTTCCGGTACGGAGTCTCGGGCCTCGGTCATGAGTTCCTGATAGGTCTTTGCCATAGTCTGCCTCCGTGAGAAAGAGTAAACGTGTTCCGCATCTCATGCCTATTGGAGAACACGTTTACTCTTTGAGAGCCTCAGGCTCCAGGAGCGCCGATATCCCGGGCCACTCTCTGCTCTGCTTCCTGATAGCTTTCCAGCATTTCAGTCATGATGGAATCCCGCCCCCCCGTCGCCAGAGTTCGGGAACGATTCATAAGAACTTCTTTGGATTCGATAAAATCCTGGCGGTCATAACCCCAAATACGCGGATGCACATAGGTATCCATCCGGATCGCGTCACACGGACAGGCTTCGACGCACATCCCGCAGTAAATGCAGCGTAAGGTATCGATTTCATAGCGTAACGGGAATTTTTCCACGTTGGGGTCGGGATGCTCCCCGGCCTCGATATGAATGCAGTTCGCCGGGCAGGCCGTTGCACACAGAAAGCACGAGGTACAGCGGACCGAGCCGTCTTCCTTGAGCGTCAAACGATGACTTCCACGGTAGACGTCCGGGTAGCGCTTGCGCTCTTCCGGATATTGGACCGTATACGCGGCGCGCGTTTCCTTGGCAAATCCGAGCGCGTGCAGGATATGCAGGGTCAGGTTCCTCCAGAAGTGGGACATGGTGACAAGAAGACCCCGAACGATTTCCGGGATATACAGCCGCTCCCACCAAGTCATCTCTTCTTTACGTTGCATGGGGTCCTAGCTACCTCCGTACAATAGTAGACTCACCACGATACACATACCGCGGTACCGCACTTCACTATTATGAGGGGACGGGTGTTTGTCAAGGCAGTTTTTAGTGGAGACGATCTTTTCTCCCGCCCCCGCCTTCTGGTAAGCGACTTTCTGACAACTTGAAGTCAAGAATATCCCGTAAGCAGGTCGCCCGTTCGTCGAGCGTTGCGGCGTCGAGCAGGCTTTGCTTCTCGATAGGCTGGAGGTCGAGCTGAAAGGCAAAGAAGTTAATGAAGAACTCGTCGTTGATATTGGGATCTCCCAAGAATTTCTGGACAATCTCATCCTTCTGCAAATAGGACGCTAACAGACTGCCGATGGCCTCACGTTGCGTTGGCTCAAGCGTCTGGTTTCTCTCGGGGAGCCATTCTACCCGCGCCCGGCGATAGCTCTTATCGTGAAATTCTTCCTGAATGCGATATTCCCGCAGCCCTTGCAAGAGGATATTAAACCGTCCGTCCGGGAGCGGCACGGTCTTTACCACCTTCCCTACACAGCCTATCGGGAACACTTGGGGATTGCCTTCATACTGTTCTTGCCAGTCACCCCGGAGCAGGGCCATGCCGATGAGCGGGGGCTCGGCCTCAATGGCATCGCGCACCATGGCACGGTAGCGCGGCTCAAAGATATGCAACGGAAGCTGGACACGCGGGAAAAGGACGACATTCGGCAACGGAAAAACTGGAATAATGTCGGGTAGTTCAGACACAGCAGCCTCGCTTTTCTCACTGGGAACACGAAATATCCAAGCTGTCGAGATTTCCCTACTCCGGGATCATACCGGAGGCTATGCCATGTTGAGTTCTTTCAACAATTGTACCACGCACGGACGTTGGGATAAGCGTTTAATCCACGCAGAGACATGTCTGAGCCGCGACGGGAGTTCAACCCCAAGCTGCGACAGCATCAACAGCCGTGGGGTAAACGCAAGGTCGGCTAACGAAAATTCGTCAACCAGATATTCTTTACCGTTCAGATGCCGGTCAAGAAATTCGAGCACACGAATGAGGTCCCCCTGATAGTGCTGTACGCGCTCCTGGTCGATTTGCTCTTCGGGTTTCCGCAGCTCGGCATACAGCAGCCCACACTGTGCCGTGAAGGACGTGTCAGCAAAGTCTTCAAACATCCGCACCCGGGCTCGGTCCCCGGAAGGCTCGGGTCGCAATGGCGGGTGCGGATATTCATCATCCAGATATTCGTTAATAAACGTCGAGTCGTAAATGACTTCTTCGTCATCAATCAGGACCGGCACCTTGCCGTACGGATTCAGCCGGAGAAATTCAGGGCTGCGCTGTTCGCTCTTGGTCAGATCAACAAAGACTTTATCGTACGATAACTCTTTTTCAGCCAGCACGAGGCGGACTTTCTGGCAGTAGGGGCTGAGGGGGAAGTCGTACAATTTCATAGTTCTACTCTCCTATCTCATGCCACGGTAGTGTAGTGAAAAATATAGGAGCCCGCAAACAAAAAATGCCGCTCCTGCCGTCTCTACCGCAGGCCGGTCTCAACTTCTGCTCAGTAACGGTATAGCATGCCCCTCATGAGCCACATCCCTCCCTCCCTTTCTGCACAATTGGCCGGCATCCCGGTCGGCGACACACTGCCGGTCCGGATTATGGCCGTTCTGAACGTCAGCCCTGAGTCCTTTTACCCGGGCTCCGTCCAGACCAATCGTGAGCAGATAGCGGAAACGGCACATGCACTGGCAGGTGAGGGAGCTGATATCATTGATATTGGGGCAATGTCCACTGCCCCATACTTAAAAACCGATATTTCCGTTACAGAAGAAACCGAACGTTTAGCCCAGGCAGTTGAAGCCACTGCTGCGGCTGTCTCAATTCCAATCTCGGCCGATACCCAGCGAGCCCAGCCGGCCCAGGCCGCCCTACGGGCGGGCGCTCGGATCATCAACGATGTCAGTGGTCTGAGGAATGATCCGGCTCTGGCTGCGCTGATTGCCCATTCTGGAGCCGGTGCAATTCTGATGGCCAGCGAGCAGCATCCCCAAAGTGGGCCGCCCCTGGAGCGTATCCAAAACGCCCTGTGGGACAGCCTGACGCGCGCGGAGCAAGCCGGCATTCCACGGCAACAGATCGTGCTCGACCCCGGTATTGGATTTTTTCGCAAGCCTGGGATTGCCTGGGACGAGTGGGATTGCCTGGTGCTGCGGGCGCTCGCAGATTTGCGGTCGTTCGGATTTCCCCTCCTCGTCGGAGCCTCGCGCAAATCCTTTATTGGGAAAATTCTGGACCAACCCAAGGTCCAGGATCGTCTCATTGGCTCGCTGACCTGTGCTGCCATCGCGGTGGCTAACGGAGCCCACATCATCCGCGCCCATGATGTCAAAGAGACGATGGAAGCGGTCCGCATGGCCGAGCGACTGCGCAGGCCGTTAGGAGGGTAGCGACCAACCCATGACGATCTGCTGAAGCGCCGGGACCGTTTCAGCCAGAAACGTGGGGGGGCAGCTCTCGAAGCCCGCGTGTCCAAATCCCCACGTCACCCCACAGGTGGCAATACCCGCAGCCCGGCCCGTGCGCATATCAATCTCAGAGTCGCCGATCAGCAGCGTCTCAGTGAGAGCACGGCCAGCCGCTTGCTGTAGCACGAAAATCCCTCCCGGATCGGGTTTTCTCTTCGGCAGTGTATCCCCGCCAATGACCGCACTAAAATAATTCATCAAACCCAGGCCCGACAGAATTGCCCTGCTCGGCTGCTCCGGCTTATTCGTCAACACAGACAGGCTCATCCCCTGGGCGCGAGCAACCGTGAGGAGCGTTTCCATGCCTGGATAGGGTCTGGTCTGATCGAGCAGATGAGCGTTGTAATAGTCCATGAAGAGCGCGAAGCCGTCCGCCATCAGATGGGCCCGCTCTTGGCCCAGCGCCCGTTCGATCAGCACGCGCGCGCCGAGCCCGATAAAGCTTTCAACCTGGGCGACGGACAAGAGCGGAAGGCCCAACTTCTGCAACATATAGTTGGTTGCTGCCGCCAGGTCGGCTTTGGTATCAACCAGGGTTCCATCCAGGTCGAAAATGAGGTGAGCGAAGCGGGGCATGGAAAGCAAAAGGGCCTGGAGAGTTCCAGGCCCTTCGGTATTTCTTTAGTTGGGTCGGTATTTCTTCAGTTGGGGAAGAGAGACCTAGACGGCAAACGACGAGCCGCAGCCGCAGGTTCGGGTCGCATTCGGGTTGACGAACTTGAAGCCCGCCCCATGCAGCCCATTGACATAATCGAGCATGGTCCCATGTACGTATTGGTGGCTGACGGGATCAACGAACAGTTTGACGCCACCCTGTTCGACTACAATATCATCCTCCCGCGCGGCAGTATCAAGGCCCAGGCTATACTGGAAGCCGGAACAGCCACCGCCGACCACCGAGACCCGCAACCCACCGTCCGCCATGCCTTCGTTGAGCATGGTTTCTTTCACTTTTTCGACTGCCAGGTCAGACAGCGACAGGGCCGGTCCATCGGCCGTGGGAGCCGCCTCCTGCGGGGTATCATTGGATTGGAGTTGTGTCTCTTGATCCAGATTGTCCATGACGACCTCCTTAAAGGAGATAAATAAGGTCTATCTTGCGCTGCGTCAATCCCTTTGTTCCTCTGCTGGCCGTTTTGACCCGGATACGTCTATGCTACCACGAAGCCGTGTCACTCGAAAACGCAATCCGGATCTACGCAGCCAAACTCGGCTTTACCCTGTGCGGTTTCACACGTCTGTCGGTGCTGCCACGCGCGTCGTTCTTCAGCGACTGGCTGGCCCAGGGCTTTGCCGGAGAGATGCACTATTTAGCCAGGGAACCCCAACGACGTATCGATCCACATATCCCGTTTCCGGAGGCCCGCAGCGTTATCTGCCTGGGCTTCCCCTACTCTCCGCCCGTGCTGCCTCAGATAGATTGGCAACACGAGCTGCGGGGTCGCATGGCCGCCTATGCGGCTGGCACGGATTATCACGATGTCATCACAAAAAAGCTGAAACAGTTCGTTGCTTTTCTCAAAGACCAACGGCCGGGGATTTGGGCCCGGCCTTATGTGGACACCGGCCCGCTGCTGGAACGCGACTGGGCGTACCGCAGCAGCCTGGGCTGGTTCGGCAAAAACACCATGCTGCTGCATAAATCCATGGGGTCGTGGTTTTTTCTGGCCGAGATTCTGGTCAGCCTCGACCTTGAGGGCGAAGGCATGCCAAGCGACCATTGCGGCAGATGTACCCGCTGCCTCGATGACTGTCCGACCGACGCCCTGGCGACGGGCTATGTCCTCAAGTCGCCATTATGTATTTCCTACTTAACAATCGAACATCGCGGTCCGATTCCGCACGGGCTACGCCCCAAGCTCGGCAACTGGATTTTTGGGTGCGACATTTGTCAGGAGGTCTGCCCCTGGAATACCAAGTTCGGCCAGCCCCGCCACGACCTAGTGGACGAACTGTTTCCGTCCCTGCCCGAACTGTTGCGGCTGGACGATGACGGCTTTCGAGCCCGTTTCCGGCGCTCCGCGGTATGGCGCACCAAGCGCCGCGGTTTGCTGCGCAATGTCGCCGTCGCGCTGGGCAATAGCGGCAATCAGGAGGCGGTCGGCCCGCTACAAGCAGCTCTGCATGACCCCGAACCCCTGATTCGTGGTCATGCCGCCTGGGCACTGGGCCGCTTGGCTCGCACGGATAGTCTCAAGGCCGCCCTGGATCACGAACGGGATGCCGATGTCCGCCAGGAATTGCTCGTGGCCCTCGGTGAGAAGCCGGCGCCTGAGCCATGAGGTTCAGAGACCGGCTATAAGGGAACGCGCCTACAGGAAGTCGAGAATAGTCCAACTGCCATCGGCATTCTTGGCGGCAAAAGCGCCGATTTCGATAACATCGTCGATCTTGTCAAGAATCTTTTGGAAAGCACTACCAGTATCAAAGCACGCATCGACTTCCTTACCGTCCACGAGAGGGACATCCAAATCCACCTCGGCCACGATACACCCCCGGCCCTCAGCCTCAACAGAAAAAGTAAAGTCGAGATCGCCAATGCCAATATCTATAGAGCCACTGCACTTCGCGCCCGGCTCCACTGTTAAGTCTATAACGCACTCCCCAAGATCAACGAGTGGGAAGCGATCAATGGTCCAACTCCCATCCTCATTCCTGACGACAGAAACCCCGATCTTACCCAGAACGTTCGGCAGACGGGCCGAATAGCAATAATTGAATGCAGGAATGCCGCTGATGCCTATGCACCCCCGGCCCTCAGCCTCAACAGCAAAAGTAAAGCCGGTGTTGATCGAGCCCAGGCGGGAGGTATCAAGCTCAAGAGGAATGGAGCCACGGCACGTCTCTCCCGGCTTCATCGTGAGCGTCTCTCTACAGGCCGGCTCCCGCGAGACCGCCTCCAGATGCTGCGTCGCCTGATTCCACCGAAAGGTCGTGGTCTCTCCCGGTGTAGGGAAATCCGTGACACTGACCTGGGTGCTTGCTCCTGTCAGGAACTCTGTCCCGAGGGTGACGACTGTAAACGTGCTCCGGGCAAACTCCATGCCATTATCGTAGGCGACTACCGTGTGGGTCCCATCCCCGAGTATGCCCCAGTTCGTGTAGCTGAAAAATCCATTATTCCCGTCATTGTCACAGCCCCCACTGGTATCTGAACGGGCCAACCCATACGTCGCGGGAATCGGGGCTCCATCGTTGAGGCGGATGGTGATGTCCCCAGTGGCTGTACATTTCCAGCCCGAGATCATCCCGACACCCGACACGGTGGCTCCGTTGCCGGGAATCTCCAGGACGCCGGTGGGTTGGGCGTGCGCCAGCGACGGGACCACGACCATGAGCCCAAGACACAGGCGAAGCAGGAAAGACATCGGCATCTTCCTAGAGATCGGTCGGGAAGCTATCGATAGTCCAACTCCCATCGGTATTCTTGGTGATAGACGCGCCGGAAACTCCAAAAGTGCTGAGGAGATTCTCAAATTCCTGACCGGTATTAAAGCAAGGAAGGGTTATATCTATCTCTGGCTCTACACATCCCTGTCCATTGGCATCAACAGAAAAGATGAAGCCAATCTCCTCCCCGGCCAGATTTATGGAGCTACTGCACATCTCTCCCAGTCCTACAGTCAATCCCTCCATACACGCTCCAAGATCGATCGGCCCACTTTCCATATCGATCGGCCCACTTTCCATGAAGTCCACGATCTCGAAATGCTGCGTGCCCTGATTCCACTCCAGCACCATGCTATCACCGGGCATGGGAAAATCATCGACTGTGATCCGCTTGCTCGCTCCTATGAGGAATCTCGACCCAGGGGTTGTGACCGTGAACGTGCTCTCGGCAAACGGCACACCATCATCGTAGGCGACCGCGGTGTGCTCCCCATCGCCCAGGTTGCCCCAGTTCCAGATAGCTACAAAGCCGACATTATCATGGTCATTATCAAGACATCGGCCGTTGGCGCGGACATCGGTGCGCTCAGTGCCGTACAGCAAGGGAATGTGTTTCCCGTCGTCGTTGAAGACGATAGTCAAATCCCCCTCGGCCTCACACTTCCAGCCGGAGATGACGCTGACACCTGACAGTTTGGCTCCGTTGCCGGGAATCCCTAACGTAGCGGCGTGGGCCAGGGAAGGAAGCAGTACCACAAAACCGAAAAGGCGAAGCAAGAAAGACATCAGCATCTCCTCATAGAAAAGAATCGTACGGACATATTGTATCTCTTCGACGGGAGGGACACAAATTTGGATGTTCCCTTGGCTTTACGCGGTCAGAAACGCGATACCGGTCCAGCAGACGGACGCCAGACCGGCGGCAACCGAGGCTTGTGGGATCTGCGTCTTGACGTGGTCCATCAGGTCGCAGCCGGTGCACATGGCGCTCAGGACAGTCGTATCCGAGATCGGCGAGCACTGGTCGCCATAGACGCTGCCGTCCATGACCGCGGCGAAGCACAGCGTCATGAACAGCTCGGGGTGGGCGAGTTCGTGTGTGCCGGCAATCGCCCAGGCGAGCGGCATGGCAAGCGGAAACGCCACCGCATAGGTGCCCCAACTCGTCCCGGTGGAAAAGGCAATAATCATGGTCAGAAGCTGAAGCAGGACCGGCAGGAGGAAATAGGGGATGCTCTCGCCGAGCTGGTCAACCAGAAAGACCGCGCCCCCGGTCTGGGTGTTGACGCCGCCGATCGTGATGGCCAGCAGCAGAATAACCGAGCCGAGCACTACGCCCCGGATGCCATCGTGAAACCCGGCCATGAGTTCCTTGAGCGCCATGCCCTTGGCCAGCGCCATACCCACTGCCAGGAGGAGGGCCGCACCAAACGCCCAGTGCACATTGGGCGAGTCCGTGACAACAAAGGTGCCGATCGCAATGCCGAGCAGCGCGCCCAGCGGCAGGAAGAACTCCAGCACGTGCGGCGTATAGCCCGCGGGCACGTTGCTGGCTTGCAGTTCCCTGGCACTCAGCGGTTCGGCCCCGTCCGCGTCAAGCTGACCGGTGGTACGGGAGCGGGCCATGGCGGCAGCCAGCCGCTTGCCCAGGAAAAGGGGCCTTTCAATGCCAAGCAAAAACGTGCCGAGAACGGCAAAAATGGCATAGAAACAAAACGGAACGCTCTGAAAGAAAAAACTGATGCGGTCCGCTTCGGTCGCCAGAAAACCGACCCCGGAGACAAAGATGAACGCCTGCACATAGCCCGGCCAGGCATTAAACGCGAGTTGTGAGGCAATGGGTGAGGCGGTCGAATCGACAATATAGGCCAGTTCTTCGTGGCTCACGTTTTCCTTGTCGGCAATCGGCTTGACCGTGGTGCCGACCAGCACCGTACTCATGCTCCCGCCCTGAAAAAAGATAACGCCCAACATCCAGGCCACCAGCTTGGCGGTCTTTGGACCACGCACGAAACGCACGGTCATGAACTCGGCGAAAGCCTGAGCCGCGCCAGTCCGCGACCAGATGCCCATCAGCCCCCCGAGCAGCCACAAATACAGCAACAGAATGCCGGCCGCATTGGTCGTGGCCAGGGCAGGAATCAGCACCTGGCCCGTCAGGTCGTACTGCCCCAGAATCAGCGCGCCAGAGACGATGCCACCCAGCAGCGCGGGGACGGGTTCTCTGGTGACCCAACACAGCAGCACCGCAACAACCGCCGGCAGTAAAGACCAATAACCCCAGTGATACTGGGCGGTGAGCCGGTAATAGACTTGCGTGGCTTGTCCGTCACGTGTGACGGTTGCCACAGCAAATTCCTCCGTCACCGCCGGCGCAACGTTCGAGCCCTTGACCCGGGCCGGGTTGAGTTCCGCCCGCTCAAGGGGAACCGCCTCGAAATACACCGGCTCGCCCCGGGCGATGTAGGACGAGCGCCCGTCGCTGTCCGTGTGGACATCCAGCACGGCCTGACTGACCGTCCAGGTTGGCAGCACGACCGCACCGACGATCCAGGAGAGAATCAAGGTCCCGGAAAAAATGAAAAAATTGAGCAGGTGAGCAGGCATCTGTTTTCTCCTGTGGCCGCTCCGTACGGAGGCGCATGCAGGTTTCAATTCAGGGATCAGCTCATCCGACCGACCGGGCCTTATCGAATACAGCGAATGTCAACCCCCTCAAGGTCAAGTTGCGTCCATATTCTATCGGCGGTCAACACCGGGCACGCTTCTATTCGGGCAGTCGCCAGGCAGGCCCGGTCGCCAAGTCCTAAACCCAGCCCTTGGGTGGCGAGGCGGTATTGACCGCTCAAGAGCGCAACATCAGTACCAAACGGCACAATCTCAATACCTAATCCGCCAAAGACGAGAGCAACTTCCGGCTCGGTCCAGCTTTCTTGATGCAGGCGGGCAGCGACCTCGGCCACATTGGCCGCGGACATCACCGCGCCCGACCGGAGCGCTTCGACGACAACAGCAGCGCCAGTTTCCTCCAGAACCACAGTCAGCAGGGCGGACGCATCCAGCACAGATCTCGCCATTTCAGCCGGCCTCTGCTTCTGCCCGGCGTTCTGCAATGAATGCGTCTATTAAGCCGCCCCCTCGCTCACGCTTGCTCCGGGCGATCCCCCTGACTCGTTCAAGCGCAGCGTCAAGGGTCTGAAGCCTGATACATTTGTCGTCAAGCGAGATAATCAAGTCCTGCCCATCGCGAATGCGCAGGGCTTTCCGAATACCAGCCGGCACCACCACACGACCCGCCCGGTCCATGCGAACGCGCTGCACAAACGAGCGCTCGCCCGGCCCCGAAACGTTCGGCACATTGGGAGAATCATCAGCATTATCCATAAAATGTTCCTATGGCATTAAATAGAATAACAGGAGAGTTTCTGTATTCTACCATCAATTAAAAATATGCCACAACATTTTTGGTGATGGCTCGGC
>JAJDZM010000125.1 GCA_022824615.1 Candidatus Binatia bacterium
TGTAAAGCGAAGCTTACGTGCCTTGCTCTCCATCATCGCCTCGCCCGGAATGGACAATGTGCGGGCCAACCAGGCGGGCGACCAGGATGGCGATATACAACTGGCCCATGGCCGCCTCGAAGGCGGCCAGGTTTCGCGCCAGCGGAGTCACTGGCGTAATATCCCCGTATCCGAGCGTCGTCAGCGTCACCAGGCTGTAGTACATGAAGATGGACAGGCGCCGGACCTCCATGGACGCGAGGTCAATAGGGTCGGCTGAAAGCTCCGGAAGATTGAACGATCCTGGCTGGAGCACCTCAAGCAGGTCAAACAGGAATGCCCAGGCCAGACCAACCAGCATATACACACACACCGCGCCATTGACGATGTCTCCGGTCACACGGACCGGGCGCAGCACGTTGGAGAGAATCGCCCCGGCCGTAAAGGCCAGAAACAGGAAGCCGAAACAGTGGCTGAAGATGGACAGCCAATCGGTATAGACCGCGTATGAGGCCCACCGTCCGGCTATGGCCGGAACGGCCAGGACCACTGCGACGAGCAGGACTCGTTTGCTGCGATGTACAGCATAGGTGACGACCAACAGGGTGGTGGAGACCAGCAGGTCAAGCAGAATCAGACCCGGACGACTTGAAAAGAATTCCTGGACGAACGGATTGATAATATACAGCGAGAGCAGCGTGGCCAGCAGCACCGCATGTCGGGGCACTCGGGCCGCTAGTCTCCTTCGTGCAGCCCGCTCCGTACGGGGCTGGTTCTCTACGGTGAAAGACTGTTGCGTCTCTGGCATCGAATCCGTCCGTGCCTTAGGCTATGACATTGCCTGCAAAAAGACAAAAGACGAGGAGCCGAACCGTGCAGTGTCCAAAATGTCCCAACAGCCCCTTGGTTGCAACGCGGGTGCAGACCATTGAAGTGGACCATTGCAAGGCGTGTGGGGGAATCTGGTTTGATAATCACGCAATCATCAAGGAGGCTGAATATGGTTTTCCCTGCCCTGGCCCTGTCTGTTCTGATCGCCGGTTTCGGCGTATGGGGGATTGTCAAACCGGCCTCGCTCCTGGCCTTTCTGGCTCGCTGGCAAACCCGTGAGGGGCTGTGGGCTGGCGCGGCCCTGCGGCTCATATTCGGACTTGCTCTGTGGTTCGCTGCACCCCTCTCACGCTTTCCGACCGCATTACAGGTCGTGGGCGTGATCTTCGTCGTGGCGGGCATCGCCATGCCGTTCATCGGATTGGCCCGTTTCACGAGCATGGTTGCCTGGTGGCTCAACAAACCGCCCTCCTTCACCCGTGTTTGGTCGGTGGTGACGCTTGCCCTGGGAGTATTTTTTGTTTGGGCCGTTGCCGGATGACGTTCGGCTGGAACGAAGACCCGACCACCCTCGGAACGGGCTTGCCAGAACGCTGGATTGAAGGGTAAGATTCCGCACGACTCCTCAGTCATTGATATCCCTCCTATGCCGGGATGGCGGAATTGGCAGACGCAGTGGACTCAAAATCCACCGCTGGCGACAGCGTGCGAGTTCGAGTCTCGCTCCCGGCATGTTCTCCTGAATTCTCCAACCCTTGTATGTTAATGTAGAGAGACAAGGGGCAAAAAAATCCCCTCCCTGGAGGGGTGGCCCGAAGGGCCGGGGTGGGTTTTCCCAGGTATGTCCCATCCGTAGAACCCATCCCGCCGCTGTGCGGCACCCCAAAAGCAGGCGGTTGTCTCCGCACCGGTTTTACTGTAGGCAGAGAGCCTGTTTTTCTACCGATCTGAGGGTGCGTTATGAGCAATGCAAAGACGGTGACAACAGCCCGGAACGCCTGGGAAGACTCCGTTCTCAAGAAGGCCCTGGCGCGGTCTCCGGAGCGTAAGGAACGCTTTGAGACCACGTCGGGCATAGAGATCAAGCGGGTGTATACCAGCGAGGATACCCAGGACGGCGACTACCGGGAAAAACTCGATTTTCCCGGCCAGTATCCCTTTACCCGCGGCGTTCAGCCTACCATGTATCGCGGTCGTTTCTGGACCATGCGTCAGTACGCCGGTTTTGGCACGGCCGAGGAGTCGAATCAGCGCTACCGCTACCTGCTTGAGCAGGGCCAGACCGGCCTGTCCGTGGCTTTTGATCTACCCACACAGATGGGTCGGGATTCCGACCATGCCATGGCCGCCGGAGAAGTCGGGCGGGCCGGCGTGGCTATCGACTCGTTGGCGGATATGGAAACCCTGCTGGACGGTATTCCATTGGACAAGGTCAGCACCTCCATGACCATCAACGCCACTGCCTCCATTCTGCTGGCGCTCTACCTGGTGGTGGCAGAAAAGCAGGGCGTTGGCTGGGAGAAGGTCAACGGTACCATTCAGAACGATCTGCTCAAAGAGTACATCGCCCGCGGCACCTATATTTATCCGCCCGGTCCGTCCCTGCGGATCATCACGGATATTTTCGGCTTTTGCGCCGACCAGGTCCCGAACTGGAACACGATTTCGATCTCCGGCTACCACATCCGTGAGGCCGGCTCGACCGCGGCCCAGGAAATCGCCTTTACCCTGGCCGACGGGATCGCCTATGTTGAGGCCGCACAGTCCGTCGGTCTTGATGTCGATACGTTTTCCTCTCGGCTGTCGTTCTTTTTCAATGTGCATAATAATTTCTTCGAGGAAGTGGCCAAGTTCCGGGCGGCCCGGCGATTGTGGGCCAAAATCATGAAGGAGCGCTTTGAGGCTAAAAACCCGCGCTCGTGGATGCTGCGCACCCATGCCCAAACGGCAGGCTCGACGCTGACCGCCCAGCAGCCGGACAATAACGTCATCCGCGTGACCCTCCAGGCCCTGGCCGCAGCCCTGGGCGGGACCAACTCGCTGCACACCAACTCCAAAGACGAGGCCCTGGCCCTGCCCACCGAAGACGCGGTACGGGTTGCGCTTCGTACCCAACAGGTCATTGCCCACGAGTCCGGGGCCGCGGACACCATCGATCCCCTGGCGGGCTCGTATTTTATCGAATCTCTGACCGACGAACTGGAGGCCAAGGCGGTCGAATACATCGACCGGATCGACACGCTGGGCGGAGCCGTCCAGGCCATTGAGAACGGCTATCAGCAGCGCGAGATTCACGACGCCGCGTTCCGCTATCAGCAGGCCATTGAAACCAAGCAGCAGGTTATTGTGGGGGTGAACGATTTCACGGTCGAGGAAGACCACCACGACGAACTGCTGAAGGTCGATCTGGCCCTGGAAGAACGCCAGAAAGAACGGGTGGCCGGGGTGCGCGCCGAACGCAACCAGGCCGCAGCCCAGACTGCGCTCGACCGGGTTGGACAGGTGGCGCGGGATGGGGGCAACCTGATGCCGGCCATTATCGATGCCGTGCGGGCCTACGTTACCCTGGGTGAAATCTCGGACGCGCTGCGCAGTGAGTTTGGCGAATATCGACCGCCGACATTCTGAATTCCCCCTCACTTCCCCTTAATAAGGGAGCTGGGGGGATGCGAACAGGAGGGGAGCCATGAAGGGAACCGTCAGTTTTATTCCCAAGGCGCGAACCATAGAGTTTTTTGAGTACGACCTGCCGGAGGTCGAAGAGGGCGCTATTCTGGCCGAGGTGAGTCGCACGAATGTGTGCGGCTCCGAGGTCCATATGTGGCGCGGCGAGTTCGGCCGGCGCGGTGTCATGCCCGGCCATGAAATGGTGGGCCGGGTGTATAAGCTGGGCAAGAGTGTCACCCACGATACGGCCGGCCAGCCCCTAAAAGAGGGCGACCGGATTGCGCCGGTCTATTACGAGACCTGCGGCAACTGTGTGAACTGCCGGGCCGGCAACGCGGCCGCCTGCGTGGTGCTGGGTATTCGCGCCCGGCGCGTCGGTCCGCACGACCCGCCGCATTTTCACACGCCGTTTGCCACGCACTACTACATCCATCCCGGCCAGCACGTCTATAAAGTGCCCGACAACGTACCTGACCACGCCGCCTCGGCCGCCAACTGCGCCTTGTCCGAGGTCTTCTTTGGGCTGGATCAGGCCCAGCTCAGCTATGAAGAAACCCTGGTGGTGCAGGGCGCCGGCGGGCTCGGCCTGCACGCCATGGCCGTGGCAAAAGCCCGTGGTGCGCGGGTCATTGCCATTGACGGCGTAGACCTGCGTCTCCAGCGGGCCAAAGCCTTTGGCGCGGACGAGATCGTGGACATGCGCGAGCATACCGACACCAAAGCGCGGGTCGGGCAGGTGCGGGAGCTGACCGACAGCCTTGGCGCCGATGTGGTCCTGGAGGTGGCCGGCGTGCCTCAGGCATTTCTGGAAGCCATCAATCTGGTGCGCAGCGGTGGGCGGGTCATTGAGATCGGCAATATCTCCCCTGGGCTGACCGTCGAGGTCCCGCCGGCCCTCATCACCTTCAAGTCGCCCCAGATCATTGGCGTGGCCACCTATAACCCGCACTATCTGCATAAATCGCTGAACTTTCTGTCCGCGCATATTGATACCTATCCCTATCACGAGTTGGTGGACGCCGAGTTCCCGCTGGCGCAGGCGGGCGAAGCCCTGGAGAAATCAGACCGCAAGGAAATCACCCGCGCCTCGCTGCTGCCATAGACGCGATCCGCGTGTGGAGGAAGGCATGAAAGACACACTCAGAACCGGCATGATCTTCGAGCAGACCATTACCACCACACCCGATATGGGTATCGTCCATCTCGGGCCGGACGCGCCGCGCATGTATTCCACGCCGGCCATGATTCAGTTAATGGAAGGCAGCTGTGTGCGGTTTCTCACCCCCTATATGGACGAGGGCGAGCAGACGGTCGGCTTCCACGTGGATGTCCACCATTTGGCGCCCACCCAAATTGGCCAGCGGGTGACCGGCAGAGTCCGGTTGGATGAAATCAAGGGTCGGCGGCTCAAGTTTACGGTTGAAGCCTACAATGAGGATGCCACCAAGATCGGTGAAGGTCTGCACGAGCGTGCGGTGATTGATATCAACCGTTTTTCCGGGTCCTAATTTTCATCCTCTCTCGGGACGTGTGATGCACATTACATTACTCGGCGGCTTCTCGCTCCCCTGCGCCGTGCCTGTCTGCGACAGGCGGCCAGGAGTGCGGGCTTCCAGCCTGCAAGCGGCCAAGATGGCCGCGCTTGCAGGCAGCGGGAGGGCGAGCGGCCCGAGGCGGGGGGGCCGGGCCGGGGATAACCCACCCCGCCGCTCACGCGGCACCCCTCCCAAGAGGGGATAAAAAAGCTCCCCTCCTTGGAGGGGTGGCCCGAAGGGCCGGGGTGGGTTTCCCCATGTTCTTTCCCTACCGGACCTGCGAGCCGACCCGGACTCGTTTCTCCGGGCGCAAGACAATGACCTGCTCGCCGTCCGAGGCGGCCAGGAGCATGCCTTGGCTCTCGACTCCGCGCAGTTTTGCCGGCTGAAGGTTGGCGACCACTACGAGCTGCCGCCCGACGAGTTCCTCCGGGCTGTAATGCGCCCGGATGCCCGCCACAATTTGGCGTTCGGTCTCTTCGCCCATATCGACGGTGAGGACCAGCAGGCGGTCGGCGTTCGGGTGGGGCTTTGCCGATGTGACGGTTCCCACCCGTAAATCCATTTTGCTGAACTCTTCAATCGTGACCATACGACGCCGCTCCTTTTTGAAACGTGTGCCACTATAGCCGGGTCGGAAGAAAGAGCAATGAGGGGCAAGTTGCCCCCAGCCCCCTTCGACCGGGCTCAGGACAGGCTCAGGATGAACGGAGTCGAAGGTTGGAGTGAGGGGGAATTGCACCCTGAGCTAAATGTCGAGTCAGCTTAACAGACCGGTTGTTTGCAAAATCCGCAGAAGACTGCTTTAATAGTGGGATGTGGAACGGACCAACAACGTGATGGGAGGGAGAGGCAAATGAGCAAGATATTTTCCGGTGGGGACCGCTCCGCCAAG
>JAJDZM010000153.1 GCA_022824615.1 Candidatus Binatia bacterium
CTGACTGATTATTACTTATTCAAACTTATTCTGTCAAATACAGACTCTTTATCCCCTTCTATAAAGTTGCGAATACACCTCACCATACAACCTGGCTGATGCGCAGCTCGCAAAAATACGCTACATGCGATGGGCAAGGAGGGAGCATGCTGCACGGAAAAATCATTGATGCGGACGGACATATACTGGAATCTGTCGATCTGTGGCGGAACTACCTGGAGGCCAGGTTCAAAGATCGTGCCATTCGAATGGACACCGGAGATGATGGTGTCGAATACCTCGTGGTTGAAAATAAACCGCTGCCCATTACCCGTGGCATAGGCCCGACCGCGGCAGGCATCGGACAGCCTCTGCGGGCGATTTTTGAGCCGGGCCGTTTTGGCTACCGTGATGGCCCGGCGGGAGCCTACGATGCGCAGGCGCGTTTGCAACGCATGGACGCGGATGGCATCGATATCTCGGTGCTCTTTCCCACCCTCGGCCTCATCTGGGAGCCCGGCATCAGCGATGTCGAGATCTCGTCAGCCTACTGCCGCGCCTACAACAACTGGATTCTTGATTTCTGCTCCGCCGACCCGACCCGACTCATCCCGGTTGCCCACATCGTTCTGCTGGATATTGACGCGGCAATCACAGAAGTGAAGCGGGTGGCAAAACTCGGGCATAAAGGCGTGTTCGTATGTGCCGCTCCGGCCAACAAACGGGCCTTTTGGGACAGGGCTTACGATCCGCTGTGGGCGGTGTTACAGGATTATGATTTGTCCATCGGGTTCCACACCGCGGTGCATGAAGACTTTCTCGGTCATCAGTGGATTGCCCAGGAAAACACCGACTTCATGGATGCATCGTTTGTGTATTTTCAGTGTCTGCCGCTCGTGGCTGACGTCCAGGCGGCCTTTGCCGCACTCTTTCAGGGCGCGGTCTTTGACCGGTTTCCCAGCCTGAAAGTGAATCTCCTGGAGGTCGGCGCCGGCTGGATTCCGCACGCCTTGGACCGCTGGGACTCCAAGTACCAAAAAATCGGCTATAAGACCGGCCTCAAGCATCTGCCGAGCGAGTACTTTGCCCGGCAGTGCTGGATTTCGTTTGACCCGGATGAAACCACGATTCCCTATATGGCTGAGCGTTATGGCGCCGAGCGCTTTGTGTGGGCCTCGGACTTTCCGCACTGGGACGGCAGCCTTGACGCGCTGGGCGAGACAAAAGAGGCCATTGTATCGCTATCGCCGGAAGCCCAGCAATGCATACTCGGGGACAACGTGGCCCGGCTGTATAATCTGACGTGAGTCCCGCAGAGCAGGTCTACGTTGCGTGACCCGCCCCCTATATCCCCGGACTATTGAAACTCGGGCATGACCTTGGTCGCAAACAGCTCCATCGACTTCATGACCTTCTCGTGCTCCATGCCGCCAAAGTGCATGAACAACAGCACGTGGGAGACTTTGCATTCGTCTCGAAGCCATCGGATTCTGGTGCGAACCGTTTCGGGGTCGCCAAACCAGACCAGATCCTCGTCAATCACTTTGTCATAGCTCAACGAGCGAATATACTTGGCCCACGGCTCGAAGAACTGATACGTCTCCGGCCAGCTCTCTCCCTCGGGCAGGGTAAACATCATGGCAAAGTCGTCCAGAAACCACTGCATGCCCTGGCGGGCTTCTTCCTGGGCCTTTTTGGTCGTATCGCTCACATACACAAAGGGATGACCGACCCGCGGCAGGTCGGTCCGACCGGTCTTTTTCATGGCAGTGTCAAGCCGCCCAAACAGTTGCTTGAGGTCGGCCAGAGGGGTGAGTGAGGCCCCCAAAATAGGCGTAATCCCCCGCCGCAGGGCTTTTTCCATGGTCGAGGGACTCAGGCAGGGCTGCCACAGAGGCGGGTGCGGTTCCTGGAGCGGTTTGGGCATCACGGTCACTTCCGGGATGCTGAAAAACTGGCCCTCATACGAAAAGGGCTCGCCGGTCCAGGCCTTGAGAATAATATCCAGACTCTCGTTAAACCGCTCCTCGGCCTCTCCCCAGGGGACGCCGTAGCCGTCGAACTCGCCCTTGAACAAGCCTCGTCCCACACCAAAATCCAGCCGCCCGTCGGACAGCAGATCGACCGTGGCGTAATCCTGAGCGACCTCAATCGGGTTGTGCCACGGCAGAACGCTGACTGCCGTGCCCAGACGAATACGTTTGGTCCGCGCCGCGATATTGCCCAGCAGCACATGCGGAGAAGGTTTGCCGTGATGATAAAAGGCGTGCTCGGCCAAAAAGACGGTACTATAGCCGAGCCGGTCGCCCCATTCGATCTGCTCCAGACCCTCGTCGTATATCTGTTTCATGGAAGAGCCGTCCGGCGTCTGGTTAATGATAAAAAACGAGAAATCCATGCTCTGCCTCTCCTGTCGGGCGCGCCGTCACCGCTCCGCCTGCCGGTGCGGCTCAGGCGCTCGGTTTCAGCGAGGGCTCGACGATAGCACCGTTTTCCACTACCGGTTGCCCGTCAAGAAACACGCTACAGTTTCGCATTGGGATATCGAAATGACACAACGTGTGCCGGCCCGCCGCCGGGTTCGGACCCGTGGACAAGAGGAAGTTGCCCGCAAACGCGCGTCCGTCAACGCCGATCGCTTCATCCTTGCTGTACAGACTGAGGGCGTGCCACAACGCCTTCTCGTGCATCCCCCAGCCGACGTGAGAAATGCCGCGGGCGGCCCGGTCTTCCCAGCGGTCCAGATAATCCCGGATCAGCGCCGCATCGACGCCATCGCCTTCCACCCCGGTCACAAACCCATCGGTGAAGTACAGATGGACCGGGCTTTCGACGTATTTATAAAACGGGAAGACAATATCGCCGGGGGCCAGCACGGCCAGTCCATTCACATCCGGTGAGGCCGGAAAGGCGGCGATCAGCCCCTGACCCCAGTTGGCCCAACTGCCCGGCTCGGCGCAAAATCCGCGTGAGCCCGTCACCAGGCTCCCGACCAAGTCCACGCGCAGGTCCGTGCCCACCGGCGAGGTCACCGTCATTGTTTTTGCGGCCCTGGCGCGTGCGACCGCACGGTCGATGCACTGCGTCCGTTCCGCGGTTGGCAGCAGACGGGCAAGCGCGTCCGCGGGTTCTCTGATGTAGAGCATACGCGGGCCGTGCTTGAGGATCTCGCCGCGCTCCTCGGAGTGGATCAGCCCCTCGACCGAGAGGTCAACGATGAAATCAACCTGCTTCAGCATCTCAACCACCTCGGGGAATCCTTGCAGGAGCGTGGAGCAGGCATTGCCCCGGTTCACCGCGGTATCGTTTTGCTGCGTCGGGTCAATAGGCAGCATGAGCTGAAACGGCCGCGCCCCGCAGGCGCTCAGACTCGTCAAACTCGCCGCCAGATACTGCGCGGACGAGTCCGGTTCGGTCAGAATCGCCGCGGTCTGGCCGGACTGCACCTGGCACCAGGCAAACTCCTGGGCAAATAAGGCGGTCAACGTCGGGTTGGGTTGCAACATACGGCCGGCCCTCCTCGGAACACGCTCTGCACCGAGCCTTTGCGCAGTCTAGTTGGCGGCCGGCCGCGACACTCCGGCCATCGCGCCTTTGACGGTCGTCTTGAGCGGATATTGGGAATAGTCGGCCTTCAGCTCAAGGGTGTGGCCGTTCGGGTCGGTGACGTAGACCGAGGTGCCATAGCCGGTTGCGCCGTACAGCTCGACGGGTCCGAAGGTGATCGGCACGGCGTTGTCCTTCAGATACTGGACAATGGCGTCAAACTCACCGTGCATATGCAGACAGACATGATCGACCCCACGCTGGTCTTTTTCCGCCAGCGTGCTCCCTTCCGGCAGGACCCGCAGGTCGATCAGATTACGACCACACCGGACCTGGTATAACCCCATGTCCTCGATGACTCGCTCGACGCTCAGACCCAGGACCGTCGTATAGAAGTGCAAAGTTTTTTCGATATCCGTGACTTGCAGCACGACATGATCGATACCGTGAAATTGAATCGGACACTCGGATTTCATACATCCTCCACTGGCGCAAAGCGCTTGACATCAAAGCCATTGATCACGGCCGGGTTTTGAAACATCTCCACGGCGTTGGCCACTTCCATTAAGGACAGACTCAGATGGAACAGCCGCTCCGCCTCGGGCGGCAGAGTGTCGAGCGGAAAGGCGTTCAGATATGCCATAGCGGCTTCCACACGCGCAGACATGTGGTCGTAGAAAGCCTGGATATCTTCCAGGCTGCTGGCCAGGCGCTTGCCGGTCCGCTCGCGTTCCGTGGCGAGCGCCCAGTCGAGAAAAGGCTCAAGATCGGCAAACTCGGCGGGCAGTTTCTGTGCGCTCACGGTCTGTTTTACCCCCTCTCCCTCGCTCCGCTCGGTCGGCCCCCCTAAGGGAAGGGGGCTACGCCTCGGCGTAAAAGCGGTCGAGTACGGTGTGAAAATACCGAATCTGCATTTCTTCGTCCTGGAAATACAGCTCCTTCTTGGCTCGCGAGGCCAGCCCGATATGAATCTGTTCGTGGGCGGTGGCGTCCTCTTGCAGCAGGTCCCGGAGCAGGCAGGTGAAATATTCCTGGCCGACACGCTGACCGGCGTTTTCCGCCGGACGAAAATAGATCTTGATATCCCAGTCGGTCCGATCAACCGCCTGGGGCCAGAAGTTATAGGACATATAGAAGTCGTGCGAGACACCGCGGAAGAGCAACAGCGCCATATTGGGAAAGATCGTGTAGAAATCAAAGGAGCCGATGCGGGGCAGGCGAGATTCGGTCTCGGCCACGCTGAACCGGGCGGCCAGCTTTTCGGTGGCCGGGCCAACACGATCCTCGGGCGGGTCTGACGAATACACGCTGTGGTGATTGAACAGACGGACGTCGAGCAGACGCGTGAATTGCCCGTCTTTCAGTACGCAGAACTCGGGAATGGTCCGGCGGTGTTGAAACGGCAAATGATACAGCTCGTTCTGGGCGTCTAGGGCAATTTTCCAGTTGGCGTGCTCGTCCACTCTATACCGCTTGGCCAGCGCCAGTTCGCCAAAGCCGCCGCCCTCAAGCTGGTCGGCCACCCCGCCCAGATATTCCCGGAGACTCTCGGGGGGACGCTCGGCCAGATGAATGAAGATAAAGCCTTCAAACACCTCGGTGTGGATCGGGGTCAGGCCCAGGTCGCACTTGGGCAGATCGAAAAAGTTGTCTTCATCCGGCACCCAGGTCAGTTCACCCTTGGTGTTATACGCCCAGGCGTGAAAGCCACAGGTGAGCGTACCTTTACACGTGCCCTTCTCGTCCCAGACGAGCTTATTGCCGCGGTGGGAGCACACGTTATGAAAGCCCCGGACCTCGCCGTCCCTGCCCCGAATGATCAGGACCGAGGCGCGACACATGGTCAGGTCTTTGGCAATATAATCGCCGGGGTTTGGGATCTCCTCGACCCGCCCGATATTCAGCCAGGTCCGCCGAAAAATTTTCTCCCGTTCGAGCTCAAAATGCTCCTGCGAAATCAGCGGCTCGGCCGCAACCGGGCCGGTGCCGATCTCCGGGTATTTTTCCGCCCAGCGTTTATCCGCAATTACGGTCCGCATGCAACGGTCTCCTTCTTATCTGGCGACGGCCCGCATCTCTGTGGGGATCACGTCACCGTCCTGTACAATAAGTTCGTCATCGAGATACAGCGTGCAGCCTTTCATGGGCAGGTCCATATGGCAGGCCGTGTCGTTGCTCCCACCGAGTTCGGTGTTGGGGCCGGTCGAGAACAGGACGTTGCCGTAAAAGGCCCGCCCGTCCATGCCAACCGTGGGAGCGCCGGTGGCGAGGTAGTCCCAGCGCGCGAGATCGTTGAGGCCCCAGCCGATGTGCGAGATGGCAAACGCCCTGGGGTCGTGAAAACCGTCCATATAGTTCTTGACCAGCATGGCGTCAAAACCGCCGTCGATATCGACGATCATGCCGTCTCGAATGGTGAAGGTAATCGGCTCCTGGACGTATTTATTAAACGGAAACAGAATGTCGCCGCGGTCCATGACGACCGTACCATTGACCCCGGTCTCGCTGCCCTGGGTCGCCAGAAATCCGCCCGGCCAGTGGTCCCAGCGACCGGGAGTGTCCGTAAAGCCGTATTCGGTCAGAATCGGGAATTGTCCCAGATCGTACTGCACGTCCGTTCCGGCCGGATTGGTAAAGCGGAGGTTTTGGGCCTTGGCCAAACGCGCTTCCGCGGCCTCGACACGCTCGCGCAGTGCCTGGGTGGGAAAGAGACGCGACAGCACCTCAAAAGGTTCGACCACCAGCAGGATGCGGGTGTCCGCGGCCTGAATCTCCAACTGTTCTTTTGAAAACAGCAGAAAGATAAGATCCACGACCAGGTCCGCACTTTTGAGGGCCTCAATGGCTGGTTTATTCCCGGCTAGGGCGTTTTGACCCACATCGCCGGCCACGTTCTGCGACCCGCCCGCTCCACGCGCCGGCAGGTTGACGTTGAACACATCCACCCCCAACTCACGCGTAGCGATCATAAACGCCGAGGCATACTCAACCGCTTGTTCCGCCTCTGACAGAACCGCAACGGTTTCTCCCGGCTTCACCTTGCACAGCTCAAGCTCCTGCCGAAACAGACTCACCATCATATTGGTCTGGCTGATTGAGAGTGACATGGTATTTGGCATAGCTCGATTCCTCCCGAGATGAGTTTGCTAGTAAATGACTGCTTCTTCCTATCTTATTTTTTAACAGGCGGTGCAACAGATTAACCGGAGTCCCGTGATATGCTTCCATATCCCGTTCTCTCAGAGTCCCACTGGTTGCTATTCCAATGACCTCGCCTGCTCTATTGAGAACAGGAGAACCGCTCATCCCCTCTTGTATAAAAGCAGTCATATCAAAGAGAGGAGACGCAAGTTTCTTGATATTGCCAATACCCACCTCGATCTCTCGACTCCCTGGAAAGCCAATGACGACACAAAAATCATTGAGTTCAACTATTTCGGAAAAGCCTAACCGTAAGGGTGTCATGCCTTCTGACGCCCCCGGTTTCATCTCCCGCACTTGCAAAATCGCCACATCGTGGTCTTCTTGGATAGGAATATGAACCTCTATGACTTCTAAGACCTGTTCGCCCTTTTGAGTGATTATGGATATATTTCTGGGCTCAACGTGATCGTTCTGGCCTTCGGGGACTACTACATGGCGATTGGTAGCAAGGAGATCAGAATCAATCAAAAAGCCACTGCCACTGCCAATTTCAGCTCCGCGCTTAATCTTCAGCTGAACAATTGAGGACGCGTGAGCCTGTCGGACCTTGCTCGATCCGTCAAGGTCCTCCATTTTCAGTTTGCGAAGTCCAAGCTTTTGAGCATACTCGTCCCTCAGGTTCTTATATTTATCGCGTTGATAGTTACGCGCAAGAATTTCCAGGCCGAGTCTTAGCTGTCCCGAATCCAGAGGACTCTCTAGTTTCCTAAACTGAGTCAACGCTTCTGGGTAGCGTTCCTGACGCAAAAAATATTGGGCTTGCTCTTCAGGAGTCCCTTTAGAGGCGAGGGGCAGGTGTTCAAGCGTACTCAACCATTTTTCATACTTTATCGTGATGGCGGTGCCCTTCGATCTTATATCAAGGGCACATTCCAGCAGAGGAGCGGATTTGTCAAACAAGTCCTGCCATTCTTCTTCCCGAGGCTTCTCAGGAAAACCCTGTAACCAGTTGTTAGTGTCCTTAAATAATGCGTCTCTCTTAAGACGAAGTGTTTCCTTTTCGGCGTCTACATTTGCGGCCTCTCGAAACATCTCCATCAGAATATCCGCGTCCGCTTTCGTGGGCTCATAGTTTGCTTGGTTTTTTTCATAAGTATCGCATTGATGCTGAAAGCGTATTGAGAGGTCATCGATGCCAGCCCTCTGTATATCGCCCAGAATTTTTTCGATGTACTCGCGCCTATTTTCTAGTTCTTTGCGGCCTTGTAATCTTTTAAAATCTTCCTTCGCAGTACCTATTCCAGAGCGGGAGAGTGTTCCATCCAAGTGGATGTCTTCAATCTTCAACTCTACCTTATTTCCCTTAGACCGCTCATCGGTAGCCGTCACAGTTAGCAGGCAGTCTTTGTCAACTTTAAGTCGAACCTTGATTCTAGGGATGCCCTTTGATGCACGAGGAATATCCGATAGCGTGCTTGTAGCAATCCTGGGATTCTTGTTTATGTTCGGACTTTCTCCTTGAGTGACCACGATTGAGCATTCGGTTTCGTCGTCTTTTGAAGTAGTGACGTATCCCTCCTTGACGCATCCCTCCTCGTCATCAATAGGAGAAAACCGACGAAGGGTAAAAGGATATTCGCAATGTTCGAAAATAACTTTGACCCCTAAGCAGAATGGTGTAACATCCTTGAGAGAACTCTCTGCGATATCCCCTTCGAGAATTGCAGCGTGTAAGGCTGCACCGCAGGCGACAGATGTTAGGAGGAGAGCATCATCCTTTCTGACCTCTCTCCCAAGTACCTGCCGAATACATTCTCTGACAGCGGGCATACGCATCCCACCTCCCACTAGCCATACGCTATTGGGTTGTGGAGCTTTGCTTTTTGTTTTTTGACAGGCATTATGAATCCGTCCAAGCCATCCTTCCACCAAACACTGGAGTTTTTCTTGCGTTAGGGACAGCTTCTCTTCTGCTCCTGCCAGACTGATTTTAATGGTAGCTTCTTCTCTCCCGTCAGAAAGGTCCTTCTTTAACCGCTCACAAGCTTGGCGAAGTTGGATTTCCTCCGAGCGTCCAAGTTTGCTCTTAATAACGGTAGTAAAATACTTATATATAAGGTCATCCACATCGGAGCTCCCCAGTGTACCATCGCCCTCAATCCATTTTACCGTAAAGGCTCTTTTCCTATTCCCTCCTTGAATTTCTATGAGAGAAAGATCAAAGGTCCCCGCTCCCAGGTCAGCGACCAAGATTCTCTGCGACAAGAGAGCATTTGTCGATGCAAGTGCAAGGCAGGCCGCCGTTGGCTCGTGAATTAAGCGCCTGAGAGAGATGCCTGCTATTTCCGTGATGTTCTTCGTTGCTTTCTTCTGACTCTCCTGAAAATAGGCTGGTACGGTCATGACAATGCCGTTCAACTCGTAGTTAGATGGATTTTTCTCTAACCATTCGTCAACCCAGTGGCGAGAGGCGAGCGGGCCCATGTCCAAAGCCGCCACTCGGGAGACCTCTTCAGCTACCTTTTCCTGAAGATAGTCTTTGGCAACTTGATAGGCAAACCCAACGATATGAGCCAAAACTTCTTCGGCTCGATATTCCTTCCCTGCCAACCGAAATTTTCTATCGGTTCCTATATATCGCTTGGCTCGCTGGATAATGCCCAGGATGTCTTCATCAGTATCAGTAATAGAGACACCAACCCGTCCTGTCCCCGACTTATCAATTGCGAATACCGAAGGAATAAGCTCTTTTCCTTTCCACGTAGCGACCTCTGCCTTCTGATCTTTCTTGTTATAGAGACACACAACGCTGTGAGAGGTACCCATATCCAACCCGATAGCCTTGCTATACCTTTCAAAGACTTGCTTCCTAGCCTTTTCGACCCATCCGGGCATGTTCTTAGTGAATTGTCCATGAAGTTCATCTTCAACCCGTTCTAGCCATTGTTCTCCGACTAGACCTTGTTTCTGGCATCTCTTGATCCTCAGCAATAATCGTACTTTTTTGTCCGACTGTTCAGCGCTTTTGACCTGATCCCACACAAATTCAGCTAACCACTCAACCTCCTTCGCCTTTTCCAACAAATCGAGGAGAGTGTCATCGAATGCTTTTTGATCGTCAGGAATTTGGGCTTTACGTAACTTCGCTGCCCGTGAAAAATTCTCTGCCTGTTTGTAGCAATCAATCGCCTCATCTATTTGATTCAGGCCCTCGTATATATGGGCGGCCCCCAAAAAATCCCCTGCTGATTTCAGTAAGCGCGCTTTTCTTGTATTCTTATCCTTGGGAGAAGCGGCCTCCAAAGCGAGCAAGGCTTTTCTAAATTCGCCTGCTTTTTCAAAGTGTTTTAAAGCGTCCTGATACTTCTCTGCTTTCTGAAAACTCTCGGCCAGCTTCTTATGAGCCTGGCCGATCAGTTCCTTCTCATCCAACTGCTCCACCAACCGCTCAACCAAGGTAAGCACAGGAGGAGAAATCATCTCGTCCGAAGGAGGGATCTGGTTAAAGTAAATAAGCGCGGCTCGATATTCTCCGTCCCTTTCCGCCAGTTTTATAGCTTCAATATGTTTATTAAGAACAGCGTAAACCTGATGGATTTGAGGGAACTCCTCTGGAGAAAGTTTTTCAAAGAAGGCTCTCCAGGAAGGCGCAAGTGGAGAATCAGAATTCTGTAAAAATGTCTTGACAATCTCCGAGATATACTCCCTTGTGAGAGAGCCATCGGTGTATCGTTGTTCTAATCTCTCCAATAGCTGAAGCAAGCCGCCTTCCTGCTTTTGAGCTACTTGCAGACAGATTTTTTGCTGGATTTCCTGCTTCGCTGAGGAGTTGCTTAAGTGTTGCGAGATCTGCCACGCAGCGTCTAGGTTTTGAAGGGTCTGAGGTTCTCTGTCTAACAGGAATGCTAGTGCTTGAGCGATAGCCGAACGACCGTTGCCGATGTCACTTTGCTCCTCGAAGTCGCGATCAAATTGACTTATTACTTCGAGGAGTTTATCGATATCTACCTTCATGGCAAGCTCTAAAACCCTGATATAGGTCACCCAAGCTTTTCCATTTTTCCGATCAAGTTGCCACGATAGCTTTTTGCAAGCTCTTAGCAGTAACCATTCAGCAAGCCACCGTTTAACTCGATTGAAACCTTGTCCGTCTCTTTTCATTTTCATCCTCAAGTTGATAAGTCGTTCGCTATCGCTGTGGCGTATACCGTTCGCTTATGCTCTGTCAAGCAAAAGTCTTGACAGCTTTTTCCCACACTGCCAGACTCACGCCGTAACGATTTCTCCCCCCTACCCTGACCCTCTCTCCAACGGAGAAAGGGGAATGATGTAAGGAACACACTATGGCAACCAGTCTTGCTGGCACGGGAAAGATGGTCGGCGCTGAGGTCAAGCGGGTTGAAGACCCACGTATGCTCCTGGGCAAAAGTCAGTACGTGGACGATATCCATCTGCCCGATACCCTGGCGGTCGCCTTTGTCCGCAGTCCGTATGCCCACGCGCGTCTCCTTAACATTGATACCAGCGCAGCCACGGCCCACCCTGGCGTCCAGGCGGTGATCACAGGCGAGGATGTCACAGAGGCCATACAGCCGCTCCGGGTCGAGTTTGACCCAACGAATGCGCCCACTCACAAGTCCTGCGACTGGCCGGTCCTGGCTCGGGGAAAAGTCCGGTTTGTGGGTGAGATGATGGTAGCCGTTATTGCCACCGATCGCTATGTCGCCGAGGATGCAGCCGCTCTGGTCGAGGTCGAGTACGACCCGCTCGACACTCTCTGGGATATGGAACAGGCGCTGGAGCCGGACGCCCCCCTGGCACATGAAGACTGGGGCGACAACGTCATGCAGACTCTGGAAGCAAGCATGGGCGAGGTCGATACCGCGTTTCAGGCGGCTGACTGTGTGGTGGCTGAACGTTTTACAACCGGTCGTCATATGTCCCTGCCCATGGAGACGCGTGGCTGTCTGGCTACGTTTGATCCAGTGACGGACTCGCTGACGATCTGGTCCTCGACCCAAGTGCCGCATGTCCTGCGTTCAAACTTGGCACTCTTATTAGACTTTCCCGAACACCATATCCGGGCCATCGCCCCGGACGTCGGCGGCGGTTTTGGACCCAAGGCGCATGTGTTTCCCGAGGAAATCCTGACTGCCTTCCTTGCCCGTCGTTTTGGCTGCCCGATCAAGTGGATTGAAGATCGGCGGGAAAATCTGGCAGCCGCCATGCACGCCAAGCACCAGATTGTCGATGCCGAGATCGCCCTGAAAAACGATGGTACCATTCTCGGTGTGAAAGCGCGCTTTCTGAACGACGTGGGTGCGTATTCCTGCTTTCCGTTTAGTTCTGCCCTGGAAGCCGGGCACGCCGCATCAGGGCTGCCCGGTCCGTATAAACTCCCGGCCTATCGCTACGAGGCCGTCTCCATTGTCACCAATAAGGTCACCTTGGGTGCCTACCGCGGCGTGGGTCTGCCGATTGCCATCCTGGTCATGGAACGCTTGCTGAATCTTGGCGCGCAGCGGCTGGGGCTTGATCCGGCAGAGATCCGCCTGCGGAATATGATCCGCCAGGAAGATCATCCCTACACCACGATTGCCGGAGCAAAGATCGAAAGCGGGAGCCATCAGGAGTCCCTCCAAAAGGCGCTCGACATGTTGGGGTATGACAACTTCCGGGCGGAGCAGGAACACGGTCGGAAAGCCGGCCGCTATCTTGGCGTGGGCCTGGGCTGTTACATCGAAGGCACGGCCCCCGGCTCTTCGTTTTTTAACCTCATGGGCATCCAGGTAGGCGGCTATGAGTCGGCCACCGTCCGTATGGATGTCAATGGGAAAGTCACCGTTTTGACCGGCTCTTCTTCTCACGGTCAGGGTCATCGCACGACCCTCGCCCAAGTGGCGGCCGACGAATTGGGCGTTGCCCTGGCCGATGTGAAAGTCGTTCAGAGCGACACCGCCCTGGTTCCCTATGGCTGGGGAACCTGGGGCAGCCGAACGGCGGTAACCAGTGGCGGAGCGATTATCAGCGCGGCGACGAAAATCCGGGAGAAGATTCTGCGGACGGCCTCACGGCTCAGCGAGATTCCTCCGGACGACCTCGAATTGGCGGACGGCATGATCCGCCGTACGCAAGACGGAACGCCCTTAATGCCGATCAAGGCGATTGCCTATCAGGCGCTTGTCGCCCCGAGCAAGCTGCCGACAGACGAAGAGCCCGGTCTCGAAGCGACCTCGCATTATGAGCCCCCGCCGGCAACGCATTCCAATGCGACGCACCTGGCAACGGTCGAGGTAGATGTTGAAACCGGCCAGGTCCACCTGCTGCGCTATATCGTTGTCGAGGACTGCGGCCGGATCATTAACCCCATCATTGTCGATGGGCAAATTCAGGGCGGGGTCGCCCAAGGGATCGGCACCGCCATGTATGAACATGCCATCTACGACGAGAATGGACAGTTCTTGACCGGCACGCTCATGGATTATCTCGTCCCCACGGCGGTAGACGTTCCTCCTGTTGAGATCGGCCATATTGAATCGCCCTCACCTTTCAGCCAGGGAGGCATCAAAGGCATAGGCGAAGGGGGGGCCATTGCGCCGCCGGCCGCGATTGCGAACGCAGTTGCCGATGCGCTCTCCCCGTTCGGAGTCCAGGTCAGCGAAATCCCGCTCACGCCGGAGCGGGTGTTGGCGTGTCTTGAGCAGGCCAGAAGCGAGGCAGGGACACCTGCCTAGAAAGGAGGGGAGACCGTGCAGTTCGGGGTTTGTGTGGCCACGAAGATCGACGACTGGCAGTTGATAAAGTACGCGGAAGAGTTGGGCTATGACCGGGCCTGGATCCCCGACTCGCAGATGATCTGGTCGGACTGTTACGCCACCTTGGCCCTGGCCGCCCAGCACACGTCGCGTATCCAGATTGGAACGGGAGTTGCCATCCCCGGGACGAGAATCGCCCCGGTCACCGCCCACTCCATCGCTTCCATTAATCGCCTCGCGCCGGGTCGGGTCTTTTTGGGTATCGGTACCGGACATACGGCCATGCGGGTCATGGGTATGCAGCCGATGCGTATTCGAGACTTCCGAGAGTATCTCCGGGTGGTCAAAACGCTCCTGCGGGGGGAAGAAGTTGCATACACCTATAACGGCCCCACGCGGACTATCCGTTTTCTGCATCAGGATTTACACTTCCTGAACCTGGACGACCCGATTCCGATGATTGTCGCCGCCAACGGTCCCCGAGCGCTCAAAACTGCGGGCGAGTTCGGGGATGGCTGGGTCGCCGGGGTGAAACCCGGGCCGGACGCCTTTCTCAACGACTGGCACCAAGTCCAGGCCGGGGCGGAACAGGCGGGCCGCACCTTGCCCGACCGCTTTCATACCGCGGCTTTCACCACGGCCGTCGTGCTGCAACCCGGCGAGTCGCCGGTCTCGGATCGGGTCATTGAGATGTGCGGTTCTCAGGTTGCCGCCATCATCCACTTTGTCTACGAAATCTATCAACAAACCGGCCAGGAGGAAGTCATCCCCACCGGCTATCGAGGTATCTGGGATGAATACTGCGCCCACGTCGAGCGGATGGAGACGCCGGCGGACAAGCGCTACCTTCAGCTTCACAACGGCCACTGCACCTTTCTCGTGCCCGAAGAGCGCCGCTTTGTCACCCCTGAAGCCATTCAGGCGACGTGTCTGATCGGTGAACCGGCAGAAATTATCGAGCAGCTCCGGGCGGTCGAAAAGGTCGGGCTGAAAGAAGTCACGCTCCTGCCCCCCATGGCCGTCGCGCGCACGGTATTCAAGGATTTCGCCGAGCAGGTCATGGCGCGCTACTAGCGCCCGCATCCGAACCGCCGCGCTTCTCGGCTGAGACCATAGAAACGTGCTATGAACTCAGTCATGAGGCGCTAGGGGGTGGTCCCCACCTGACACGATCTCCCCTCCGACTGGAGCGGAACGCATGCGGAGTCTCGTATGAGCCATTTGTTTGCCTATCTTTCCCGGATGAAATTTATTCGGCGCTGGAGTTTGATGCACAGCACCTATCCGGAAAACGTCCAGGAACACAGCCTGCAAGTCGCGCTGGTGGCCCATATGCTGGCCGTTATTCGGAATCGTCTTTTCTCCGGCGAGGTGAACCCGGAGCGGGCCGCGACCCTGGCCCTCTACCACGATGTTGGTGAGGTCTTGATTGGCGACCTGCCGACACCCGTCAAGTATTTTAATCCCGAGATCAAGACCGCCTACCAGACCATTGAGCAGACCGCGGTGAACAAGCTGTTCAGCATGCTGCCCGAAGAACTCAAAGACGACTATCATCCGTTTTTTAAGCCGGATGAAGCCGACCGTGACCACCACGAACTCGTCAAAGCCGCGGACAAGCTGTGCGCCTATCTCAAATGCCTGGAAGAGGTCAGCGCGGGCAATCAGGAGTTTTCCCAGGCCGAACAGACGCTCAAGGAGACGGCTGAGCGGATTGACCTGCCGGAGGTGCGCTATTTTCTGGAGACCTTTGTCCCGAGTTTCCGTCTCACCCTCGACGAATTGGGTTAAAAACCTGCAATAACAAAGTTCTGTTCGGCTAAAGCTCGCGCTGAATCACAAAATTCTGTAGAGCCTCCTGCCACACCACCTGTACCTCATTGAGGGCATCCGGGAAATTCGGGACGACAACCTCTCGCTGCACCCCCCGCAGAAACTCTTCTCCCAAGGTCGTCACCGTAAAGGTCGCCCGTCCGAATTCCTCCCCATCGGCCAAAGCTCGTATCGTATGGTCCCCGTCACCCAGCCGGTTCCAGTTGAGCAGCAATCCAAAGCCATTATACCGATCCCCACAGACAGTCTCGGTGTCGGCTCGCTCAGTGCCATATGCCGCTTCCAGTCGGTGCGTGCCGTTGATCTCCAGTTCGACCACCTCCGCGTCACACACCCAGCCTGAAATCACCCCAATACCACTCCGCCAGGACGCTTGCCCCGGATTCCCTAATCTCCCTACCGGGCCCCCTCCGAGTCCGGGCAGACTCTCTACAGGACGGCTGCGCGGCGGGGCAATGACAAAATTCTGGAGAGCCTCCTGCCATACCAGTCGTACCTCTTCTCCGGGACTCGGAAAATCCTGGACGACCCACTCTCCGTGAACGCCTCGTAAAAACTCCACCCCCAGGGTCGTGACCGTGAACGTCGCCCGTCCAAATTCGTCCCCATCCGCCAAGACCCGTACGGTGTGTTCTCCGTCGCCAAGCCGGTTCCAATTGAACAATAACCCAAAGCCGTTGTCCTCGTCTCCACAGACTCCGGCTGTGTCAAGCCGCTCCGTGCCATAGCCCGCCTCCCGCGGTGGGAGGTCGTCCAGCACGACCTCCACCACGACTGCGTCACATATCCAGCCGGAGAGGACCCCAATGCCGCTATGGAAGGAGCTCGGCCCTGGGTTCTCCAAAAATCCGACCAGTAGGCTTACCTCTAAGATATAGGCCCCAGTCTGGCTTCCCCTGCCTTCGACGGCCACTAGGACCGAGCCGGACGCCACACGGGCACTCAGTCGAAAATTCCGTCCAGCGCCCCCCGTAGCACCCGAGGTCAGTTCCTCCCACTCCTGCCATACTGTGCCCACGGTATCGGTTTGGCCGGTGGTCTCGACGATCAACTGTCCGTCATGGGGAATCACAATCTGGAAACAATCAATATCGTATGCCGAGTCGATCTCCCCGGCGGTTGACGATGTCCAAGTGGCAGATTCTAGCCGGACTAGGATGGACGGGTCGCGATTCACGGGGCAGTCGTTATTGTCACTCAGGAGAATTGGCGTGGCCACGTCGATATCCTGTGCCCAAGTGGTGCTGTTGCAAACCAGCACAGCCATGACAAGGAAAAAGATAACCGGACCGGAGAGCCTGAAACGCGTCTTTTCTCCAATATTTTGAGGTTGAACCACAGACATTCTGCTTTTCGTCCCTTCCCTGTTTTTTCTTTCTGAGCCACAACCTGGCTGGTATGCCCCCTCTCCCCCAATTACAGTAAGAAGTACCGGAGGCACAACCCAGAACACGGCAGGAGGGAGAAATGACGGCACAGACTCCGCAGGCAGGCATCATTCCGGAACCGAATCAACATGCCCTCTTTCTGGTCACCAGGGTCAATCATCAAACCACCACTCGTGAAACGGTCGCCCGGGCGGTCGCGGGTATTCCCGAACTGGTGACGGCGGTTGGCCGGCACGACCCGGAGGCCGCCCTGGTGTGTACAGTCAGTCTTGGCTCGGGCTTCTGGGATGTCCTCTCCCCAAACCGTCGCCCCAAGGGGCTGCGGCCCTTCACCGCCATTGACCTGCCCGGCAAGAGCGCGCCGAGCACGGGCGGCGATATCCTGTTTCACCTCATCTCGAAACGGCTGGACCTCAATTTCGAGCTGGCCAAACAGATTCGTAGCCAACTTGGAGAGGCGATAGACGTGCTGGATGAGGTCCACGGCTTTCGCTATCTGGACTCACGCGATCTGACCGGATTTATTGACGGCACGGAAAACCCCAGCGGCGATGAGGAGCGGGCAGAGGTGGCCCTGATTGGAGACGAAGACCCCGACTTCGCCGGTGGCAGTTACGTCTTCACCCAACGCTATGTGCATAATTTCCCCAAGTGGAACGCCACCCCACAGGACGAGCAAGAGGGAGCCGTCGGTCGGCGCAAGGCGGACAGCGAGGAGCTATCCGACGCGGTCAAACCCCCGACCGCCCATATCAGCCGGGTGGTCATAGAGGAAAACGGTGAAGAGCTGGAAATCCTGCGCCACAGTTTCCCCTATGGGACGACCTTGGAGGCGGGCCTGTTCTTCATTGCCTATACCAAGGATCTCGATATTACCGACAAGATGCTGCGGCGCATGCTGGGAGCCAGCGGTGACGGGCTGCACGACCATCTCATGGACTACACCCAGGCCGTGTCAGGCGCGCATTTCTTTGCTCCGTCGCTCGAAATGTTGCGGGCGCTGGGGAAATAGTGACTACGGAGCGGTCGGACTCTGCTGACAGGCTTCCAGGTCAAAGAATAATTCCCGGCCCGGATTCTTCAGCTCCGGGCTCTCACCCAGCCGGAGAATACGGGCGGTGATGTTTCCGGGCACAATATCGAGCACGCCAACCGTTCCGAGCCGGGTGGACCACAGATGGGGATGGGTGGCGCTGCCCGAATTGATCTGGAGAACTCCCTCTCGATACTCCAGGCGCTCAAAGTGAGTATGCCCGGTGATAATAATGTCGGCGGGCTCACCGCGCAGATACTGTTGGGTCAAGTCGGCAATCGGTCGCTCTTCAGGCTCCATGTCGTGGACCATGGCAATACGCCAGCCTTCGAGGTGCAACCGCTGCACGTCTTCCACTCGCGGGTCGTCCCAGCCGCTGTCATTATTGCCCCGGGCCGCCAGCGTCGGCGCGATTGCTTCCAACCAGTCCAGCACGCGCGGGGAGACGATATCCCCGGCGTGGAGGATGAGGTCCGCGCCCGTAAAAGCGACTCTGACTTCGTCCCAGAGATCGCGGATTGTACTCGGCAGGTGGGTGTCCGTGACGAGACCGATACGCATAGGTTGTCTTTCTTTCCATGGGCCTCTCATCTTCTCGGCGTAGAGAGGACGAGGCAGCAGGAGCCTCAGAGAGCCCCTTTTCGATAGACCGCCTTTCGATGCCCCACTTTGACCACATACACGACGAGAGCGTCATCTTCTATCGCATAGACAATCCGATAAACGCCTTGACGAATACGATAGCGATTCTGATAGCCGGAGAGCTTTTCACAACCGGGCGGGCGGGGAGATTCAGTCAAAATTTGGATACGGCGAACAATCCGCTGACGGTCCTTTTTATTCTGGATGGATGCTATCTCTTTCGTCGCCGACGGCTTGATGAGGATTTTATATTTGGCCACGGCGTTTCAACATTTTCACGAATTGGTCAAAGTCCAAGTTCGGCTCACTCACTCGTTCCTCAAAGGCCTGGATATCTTCCACATCTTCAGCCAGCGCTAATTTTACGGCTTCGTTCACCATGTCAGAAACCGACCGTTCTGTCGCAGCCGCTTTCAATCGTAAGGCACGATGAATATCAGGATCGAAATAAATGGTGACTCTTTTTGTCTCAGTCCGCATGGAGTCATCCTAACGCTGTAACGTTATAGCAACAAGAGAGAAGGGGGGGAGGAAAGTCAGCTATTCTTGCTGCCCCACGATCCAGCGGGCGGCCTCGACAATATTCTCGGGCGCAATCCCGTAGCGCCGGTACAGGTCGGCCTGGGTACCGGACTGTCCGAACTCGGTCACTCCGAGACAGGTCATCCGCGTTGCCAGCGCCCCACCGATAAACGACAGGGTATGCGGGTGCGCGTCGTGGAGGGTCACAACCGGAGCGCTCCGCTCGGCAACCGGCACCAGGGCTTCCACCCAGCTTTCGTATCGTTGGCCCTGCATGTTCTGCTGCTGGGTCGCCATATAGTCGTGAAACAACATGTCCGCGCTGGTCACGTTGAACACGTTGGCAAAAATCTCATGCTGTCTGAGCTGTTGGGCGGCCTCAACCGCTTCCGGCAACATGGCGCCCGTCACAAACACGTGGACGACGTTCACGCCGGGTTGGTAGGCTTCCTCGGACTGCCAATCCAGCAGCCGATAGCCCCCCTGGAGCACCTGCTGGCGCAGGTCTTCTTCTCCGTCTCGTTCCAGCGCCATATTGAAGACGGCCTGGTCCAGCGGCTTGGTCGAGAGCCGCAAATAGGCGCTCTTGCCGGTGTCCCGGTCCTGGAGTGCGGCCAGCGCGGCCAGGAGGATCCATTCCAACTCAAGCGCATAGGCCGGTTCGTAATAGGTGACGCCGGGCAGTTGGACTCCGATGCCCGGCGTAATGAGCGACTGGTGCGCCCCGCCTTCGGGGCTGAGGCTGATCCCCGAGGGAGTGCCGATGACGATGAATTTGGCCTGCGAGTAGGCCGCGTAAATAAAGGCGTCGAGCGCCCGACACACAAACGGATCGTAGACCGTGCCAATCGGGAGCAGAGACTGCCCATACAGCTCGTCAGCCAGACCAAAAGCACCCAGGGCCAGGAAGAGATTAGTCTCGGAGATACCGAGTTCGATGTGTTTGCCGGTCGGGTTCTCGCGCCAGTCGATCAGCAGAGAGATATCCGACTCCCCGAAATAATTCTTCATCTGACGACGCGAGTACACCCCGACCTTGTGAATCCAGCCGCCCAGATTGGTTGACATGGCGACATCGGGCGAAATCGTCACCAGATGGGGCGCAATCTCGGGCTGGCGACTCAGTGCCAGAAAAATACGGCCCAGTATGGCCTGCGTCGACAGGACGCCATGATAGGTTCCGCCCAAACCGGCCGGAATCTCAATAGCTGTTTCCGCAGCCCTTGCGGCCGGAGCAGAACGCCGGGATTCCTCGGCCGACCCCTCCCCCTCTTCCAGCAGCGCGCTGATATAGCGCGCCTCTTCGCTGTCCGGGGGAAAGGCGGCAAACTCCTCACCCTCGGCCACGCCCAGCCGCTGGCGAACGTCTTCGATCTCCCCAGGCTTGAGCAGCCGGGCGTGGTTGGCGGGATTGCCGGCCAGCGGCAGGTTCCAACCCTTGATCGTATAGGCGAAAATCACAATCGGTTGGGTCTCGATGGCGAACGCCTCGGCAAAGGCTTCGAGCACTCGCTCCAGGTCGTGTCCGCCGAGATTGGCCAGCAACTCTTTCACCTCATCCGGCTCATAACCGGCCAGTAGCTCGGCCATGGCCGCATCTTTTTTCCCGTTGGACTGAACGAAACGATCACGGACGGTGACGCCGTCCTGGAGCAGCAGGCTCTGGTACTCCTCGTTGCTCATCTCATCGATCCGGGCTCTGAGCTTGAGTCCGTAGGGTTTACGGAAGACGTCTTCGAGTTGATGGCCGTATTTGAGGTCAATGATATGCCAGCCGTTGGCGGCAAACATTTCCCGCAACTGCTGGGCGCGGCCGTCCGGGACAACGCGGTCGAGGCTCTGCCGGTTCAGGTCCACGATCCACAGCACCCGCGACATTCGCTGGGTATAGGCTTCTCCCAGCGCCTCCCAGATATTGCCCTCGTCCAGTTCGGCATCGCCGACCAGAGCAATATGCCAGCCCGAGGACGGCCCGTCCGGGGGTGGAGCGGCTTCCCGGTCCGCGCCGTCAGCATGGTCCTCCAAATAGTCACGGACCAGGGCGCCAAAGAGCGGCGTCACTGCGCCAAGACCGACCGAGCCGGTTGAAAAATCGACCTGGTCCGGGTCTTTGGTGCGGGACGGGTAGGCTTGCAGGCCGCCGTACTGGCGGAAGGCTTTGAGCTTCTCTTGAGGCAGCACGCCGCGTAAAAACTGAATCGCATGAAACACCGGGGAGGCGTGCGGCTTGATGGACACGCGGTCGCCCGGCCGCAGAAAATAGAAGTACAGCGCGGTCAGCAATGTCACCACCGAGGCAGAACTGGCCTCGTGCCCACCGACTTTGAGGCCGTCCGGGTTGGGACGCACAAAGTTCGCATAATGCACAATATAGGTTGAGAGCCACAGCACCCGTCGCTGAATACGTTCAAGCATATCCAGGTCGTACAGGTCCCACCGGCGGACGCGGTCGGAAGACGGCGTATCGGCTAAGGCGTGCTGTTTCATGCGGCTGGTCTCATCACACTGCTCTGGCTGGAATCAGGCTGGTATGGACTACAGGCCAAAGAAGGTGGCCGCATTCTCCCCCAGGATTTTGTTGACCGAGGCTTCGGGCAGACGAGCCAGCGATTCGCGCGTTTTCTTGACCGGCTCGGTAAAGCCTTCGGCGTGGGGATAGTCCGAGCCAACAAAAAACTTGTCGTCCCCAACCAGCTCAACCATATGCGGCAGGGTCCGTTCGCTCGGGTCGGCGGAAATCCAGATGTTCCGCGCAAAGTATTCGCTGGCCGGTCGCTTCATCTGACAGGTGTGGCCCATATAGCTGAACCGATAGTCCAGCCGGTCGAGCCATTCGGCCACCCAGCCGCTGGCCGATTCAATCGTGGCGACCCGCAGGCGCGGGAAGCGCTCGAACACGCCATCGTAGATCATAGTGGTGAGGGCCATGCGCGGGTCTTGAATGACGTTCATGCTGAGAAACATAAAGCCGGGGTCGCGGTCGCTATACCATTCGTTGCCAATGTATTTTGCATGGACCACCAGGTGCAGTCCAACGGCAATGTCGCACTCCTGGGCCGTTGCCCAGACCGGATCAAAGTCCGGATGGCCAAAGCTTTTGCCGTCGATCGGCAGGGCACCGACAAAGACCCCGTGCACGCCGGCTTTGGCCAACTGCTTGATCTCCTCAACCGCGGCGGCAGGGTTGCGCAACGAGATATGGCCCAGAGGATAGAGACGATCCAGGCGCCCCTGGCAGGTTTCAACCGCCCAGCGGTTATAGGCGCGGCAATGGGCCGCGGCGAGTTCCGGGTCTTCCACCAGGTCCTCCCACAGCAGACCCAGGGTGGGGTAGATAAACTGGCCTTCTATCCCTTCGACATCGAGGAAGTGAATACGTTGCTCCATGTCCTCAAGCGAATGACTGAACGCCTGAGTCCAATCAAAGGACTTGAGCCCCTGGCCCGATTCTTTTTGGCCATAGCCGACGGCAACGCCCATGAGTTCCTCGATGCTGAGATCCCCGGAGTGATCAATCCGCACATCTTCAACCGCCACCGCATACCGTTTGCTTTTTGGGTCCTGTTCAAACCGCAAACAGCGCGAGCGGTACCGGGGATCGATATGCTGTTCCCACAGATCGAGCGGTTCCATAAAGTGACTGTCCGCATCAATAATACGCGTCATAGCGTCTCTCCTTTAGCCGTTGCCGACTGCTCGCATGGTCGCCACAAACTGTTTCATCTGCGCAAAGAGTTCATCCGGCCGATCCGTTGTGGTCAGCATATATAGGGTCTGCACTCCTGCCGCCTGGTAGGCCTGCGCCTGGGCCACGGAAACGTTCGAGCCGACCAGGGTGGTGATCTCCAACCGGGCGGCATCGCGTCCGGCCTCTTGCATCAGGGCGTGCAAGGTCTCGGTCTTCTGTTGAATCGTCTCGGGCGAGAGAAAAACCGGCTGCCAGCCGTCTCCCCAGCGCGCTACGCGGCGCAGGGCGGGCAGGGTATTGCCGCCGATCCAAATCGGCGGATGCGGCCGCTGCACGGGCTGCGGCCCGAAATTCACATCAGCCTCAATTCTGCCGTAGGCGGTGCTGAGACGCGGATGCGGGTCCGTCCACAAGGTTTTCATCAGCCTGAGACAGTCCTCGCTCAAGGCCGCCCGATCCTCGAACGGCACCCCAAGAAACCCGAACTCATCCTTCAGCCAGCCGATACCAACCCCACAGATGACCCGTCCGTTCGACAGGCGATCCAGCGTGGTGAGCATCTTGGTGACGGCCGCGGGATGGCGATAGGGCAGGATAATCACGCTCACCCCCAACCGCACCTGCGTCGTGATAGCGGCCAGAAAGGCCAGGGTAGTGAAACAGTCCGGCCAATCCTGCTCCTGGTATACATGCCACGGCGGATTATCCATCTTCACCGGGAAGGGGGTCTGAATCTTCTGCGGCGGCAGGATGTGATCGCCAATCAGGATGGACTCGCAGCCCAATTCTTCCGCGAGCTGGGCCATATCCCGCAGCACGGCGGGGTCGGTCACGGACGCCCCACTATTGACATGTATCCCGTATTGCATCCGCCTCCCCTGTTATTTCGGCGTGAGCTTGGAAAGCACCTGAGATGGACGTTAGCGCGCCCAGCCGAACCCGGTCAAGGGAAAAAGGCGTTAAGCCAGATGATCCGGCTTGCCTTGCAGCAGGACGGTCCGGCGTTCTCTTCTCTCCATCCCCTCCCTGGACGTGTGATGTGCATTGTGTCGTGAGCCTCCCGGGGCCGGTCCGGCGGCCCCCGCCTCGGGCCGCTTACCCTCACGCTTCCTGGGAGAGCGGCCATCTTGGCCGCTTGCGGGCTGGAAGCCCGCACTCCTGTCTCCCTGCCGCGAACAGGAACCGCGCAGGGGCGGGGAGCCGCCGGGTAATGTAATTTGCATCACACGTCTTGGAGGGGTGGCCCGCAGGGCCGGGGTGGGTGTCGAAAGTAACATAGTCACCGACGCATCCGTTCACGCTTGTAATCGTATCCGTCGTCCCAGTCGAGTTTGCCGAACAGCTCAAACAGCCTTTCCTGCTCTCGCCGTGCAATGAACTCCCGCAAGGCCCGGTTGACGGTTGCCGTCGCGGATAACGCGGTCAAGCCGATTGGAGGTTCGGCACGCTCCGCTCCAGCCGGTCCTTGCGCGTCGGCCAGTCCGGTAGCAACCGGTCCAGCAGGGCGAAGAAGTCCGGCCCGTGATGGGGCTCGGCGATATGGCAAAGCTCATGGGTGATGACGTAGTCGATCGCATCGACCGGCGCTTCGATCAGGCGACGATTGAGCAGCAGCCGCGCTGCCGGCGACATTGATCCCCAGCGCCGGCGCAACTGTCGGACGATGAGCCCCCGTGGCCGGAAAAATTCCGGGTCCGGGAACCGCGCCAGATTCACCTCCAGGCGTTCCGCAAACTTTATACGCGCCCGGTCGCGGTACCAGCCTTCAACAAGCTCACGCGTGACCTCCGTCCGGCCGGGTTCACGACTCTGGACAAGGATAAAGCCACGGGTCAGCTTGACCGCGGCCCGCGCGTGGGGAATCACTTTCAGGCGGTACTGCCGTCCGAGATAGCGATGGGTTTCCCCAGCTACGAAACGCCGCTCGGGTGTTCGGGGCAAATACTGGGCGAAAAAACGCTGCTGCCGGCGCACCCAGGCCGCGCGCTTGCGCACCTTCTCGGTGATAGCCTCCAATGGAGTGTCGAGAGGCGCGGCAACAACAACCGTCGTATCCGGCTCCACGCCGATCTCCAGGGTCGTTCGCTTGCGGCGCACCACGGCGAACTCAATCGTATGCGCACCGTAGCGGATGCAATGCCGCTCCGCCGTCATCCGGGAAACCGTGCCTTGGCCAGGTTCATGATCTTGGACTCAAGGTCGTCCATGACCTGATCGGAAAGCTCGATACCTTTCTCATCACGAAGGACATCAAAGAAGTAGTCATCAATGGCGTTGCGAAGGCTGTTCTGGGCGACAGTGTTAGACCACATGTCAACGATGTGGTGGGCCTTGACGATGCCAATGAGGGCAAGGGCGATGTTGGCAGCCTCAACTTTGTCGACCGGCTTATCGCCCGCGCTGATAAGCCTTCCGTCAAGAATGCCGAAGAACGCCTGACCGTCGTCGTTGCCTTTGATCGGCTCGGGCACCTCGCGGCCGTGATCCCGGCGGGCGACCTTGGCGGTCAGGTCGATCACCTTGTTGAGATAGTCGCGCTCGGAAATCCGTCTGGCACGGTAGTCGCGGATCGTCTCCTCCAGCAACTCCGAGAATCGCTGGTAAAACGTCGGATCCTCGTCCAGCTTCTCGGTGATGGCCCGCCGCGTAGCGCTGGCAATACGGTCGGCCTTGGAGGCGTCGGAGATGCCCGTCTCCTCAACGATCACCTTCAGGGCCTCGGGGTCGTTGATGTTGACGAGTCCAATAACGGCCTCCGCCGGCCTGGCAACCACATGGTCATCGAGCAGCCTCTGTATCTTGGGCTCAAACTCCTGAACGTCAACCGTCTCCTGATAGCGCAAGCGAACCGCGTGCCTCAGTTCCGAGAATCGCTTCCAGTCGCGCTTCAGCGCGTCTATCCTCGTCTGGTCGAACACCTCAAGAACCTTGTCCGACGAGAGCGAGATATGCAGACAACGGCCAAAGGCGCGCAGCCGCTCGTAAAAGTCCTGGCGGACGGCCTCGTCCGCCAGAAACTGCTCGAACTGCTCCATATCCCGCTTGTTCCTGACCGGCCGGAAAAGGTCCCACAACTGGTCGTGGAGTTGGGGCAGCTTGCGTATCTGCTCCCGCACGTCGTGTACCGTACCGGCAAGGTCCGAGGCGTCAAAACCCTGGAAGGCGGTATAGGTGGTCAGCGCCTTATCAAGCTCGCCGAGCAGACCCTCATAGTCGATGACGAAGCCGAACTGCTTCTCGATCCCATCCTCCTCATACAGCCGATTCACCCGCGCAATGGCCTGGAGCAGGTTGTGCTCGCGCAGCGACTTGCAGACATACAAGACCGCGTTGCGGGGCGCGTCGAAACCGGTCAGGAGTTTGGACACGACAATGAGGATTTCCGGCTCGCCCGTCCCCTTAAAGGCGTTGATGATCTGGCGGTTATACTCGCCCTCCGATCCGTACCGCGCCATCATCTTTTCCCAGAACGCGCGAACGAGGTCTTTTGACTCCGAGTCGACCTCCTCGTTGCCCTCACTGGTGTCGGGCGGGGAAATGACGATTGCGCTGGTCACGTGGCCTATCTCGTCGAGCGCCTCCTTGAAGCGTACGGCCGCGGCCTTCGACGGGGCGACGAGTTGGGCCTTGAAGCCGCTGCCCTGCCAATGCCGTCGGAAGTGCTCGGAGATATCGAAGGCTTTGGCGCGGATCGCCTGACTGGTCTTGGCCAGGGCGTCCATGCGCGAGAACTTCCGCTTCAGGTCGGCCCGCTGCTGTTCGGTCAAGCCCTCGCTGAGCTTGTCGAACCAGCGGTCGATCATGTCTCCGGTAATCTGCTGTTCGACGATCCGCCCCTCATACAGCAGCGGCACCACGGCTTCGTCGGCAACGGCCTCATCTATTGCGTAGGTGTGGATAAGCCCGCCAAAGGTGGACAGGGTATTCTTCTCCTTTTGCAGCAGCGGTGTGCCGGTGAAACCGAGATAGCAGGCGTTCGGCAGGATGCGTCGCATCTTCATGGCCAACTCGCCGTGTCCGCCATACTGGCCGGTCTGGCTGCGGTGGCTCTCGTCCACCAGCACGAAGATATTCGTGTCCGGGTCAATTGCCGCGCCGCTGCGCGAGGCCGTGTCGAATTTGTTGATAATGGTGGTGACCAACGCCGTCTTGTTGCGGATCAGCTTGAGCAGATGCGCACCGCTGGTCGCCCGGACAGGCTCCATCTCGCAAGACCTGAAGGTGTCCCTGATCTGCCGGTCGAGGTCGTCACGGTCGGTGACGATCACGATACGTGGATTCGCGATGTCCTTGTCGAGCGCCAGGGCACGGCCCAGCATGACCATGGTCAGCGACTTGCCGGAGCCCTGGGTGTGCCAGATAACGCCACCCCGACGGCGACCGTCCGCGTCAAACTGCTTGACCCGCTCCACGGCGCGCCGGATGCCGAAGAACTGCTGGTGGCGGGCGATCTTCCGCACGCCGCCGTCAAAGACCGTGAAACGCCGCACCAGATCGAGCAGGCGCTCGGGCCGACACAGCGCGAAGATGGCGCGATCCTGAGCCGTGATAGCGCGTTCGCCTTCGGCCACGAGATCATCGAAATGCGACCGCGCGCCGGCGAACACACCCGAATAAACGGCCTGGGATTCGGCGACCGCCAGCGGCCGGTCGATCAAGCCCTGAAGCCGTACCGACGGTTGCTCTGCCGGCGGGGTGTCGTCCTCAAGCGCACCGACGAGGGCCGCCCGTTCGGCGGCGTTCGGTACGGTCGCGGCCAGCGAGGTCAGCCGCTCGTCGGTATCCTCTTCGCGCCAGGCCTGCCAGAACTTACGCGGCGTCCCGACCGTTGCGTAGCGCGCCTCGCGCCGGTTCATGCTCAGCAGCACTTGGGCGAAGTGGAAGAGCTGCGGGATGTTGTCCTCATTCTGGTAGCCGATCAGTTGGCTATCGGCCTTTTTCAGGCTTTCGGTCGGCCGTTTGTTCTCGATGACCACAAAGGGAATGCCGTTGACAAACGCCACAATGTCGCAACGGCGTGTCTGAATACTGCCTGTTCGCTCCACCGCCATCTCTGCGGTCACGTGATAGGCGTTGTTGTCCGGGTTGTCCCAATCAACATAGCGGAACGAGTACGACTTCGAGTCCCCGTCAATGGTCTTGACGATGGTCGTACCGAGCACGAGCGTGTCGTAAATATCCTGATTGGTGCCGCGCAGGCCCTTGAGCCGGTCGGGTGTCGGCTTCAGCCGGCGTATCGCCTCATGGGCGTCTTCAAGATCAAAAGCATAGTCACGACCCCGGTGGCTGAAGCGGTTGAGCCTCAGCAACTGCTCGACCAACACCTCATCGAGGATAACGTTCCGCAGCCGCCCGCCGCGCAGGGCCAGCGCCTCGGCCTGAGAGAGCGGCGTGAAGCCCAGCGCCACCAGCAGTTGCAGCGCCGGGATTTGGGACTGGTATTTTTCGGTGGCGTCAAAGCTCATACTAGCGTCCACGTCGCTTTACGGACAGCCGCAAGGCTTGGCTCAGTCTCATCCCCTCTCCCCTAGTGGGAGAGGGCTAGGGAGAGGGGGCTCCCCCCTCACACGCCCGGACAATCACTTCCTTCACCCCTTCCACATTGCCCAACACTTCTGTGTTCCAAAACCGCAGCACCCGAAACCCCTGCCCCTCCAACCACGCCGTCCGCTGCCGATCATACGCCTGCTGTTCCCCATGCTGCCCGCCGTCCACTTCAACGATCAGGTACACGAAGTCCACAATATACCGCCCCAGGGGTGTCTGTCGCCGGAACTTGTACCCCTGGAGCCGAGCGGCCCGCAGGTGATACCACAAGACGCGTTCGGCCTCAGTAGAGTTTGTCCGCAGGCTGCGGGCGGCTTGGCGAGAGGTCATATGGCGTGCGGGAGACGGGCTGTCTCTCCCCCTCTCCCACCAGGGGAGAGGGGAAAAGATAGGGACCGAGAAGGGGGACGAGCGGGCGGTTGCTTCTGCACGGAAACACCTGACGGAGCGCGTGATTTCGCCTCTACCAGCCACGCCGCGTAGTCAACCGAGCTTACGAACGTATCGGACATTTTGTGCTCCTCCTACTTTTCACGTCTCTTTACGGGCAGGCGCAGGGCCTGGCTCAGTTGTCTGGAGCTGGGGAGTTTGCCCCGCAGTTCCTTGGGCAAGGTCGTCTGGAGTTGGTATTCGGCCACCCCGATGGGGTTGGTTTTGCTCTTGAGTGCAAACTCCACCTCCAGGCTATCTTTCTCCGCGCACAGAATGATGCCGATGGAAGGGTTGTCATCTGCGGCCCGCTCTCTGTCGTTGAGGACGTTGAGATAGAAGTCCATCTTGCCGGCGTATTCCGGCTCGAATGACCCGGCCTTCAGCTCGAACGCGACCAGCGACTTGAGAAAACGGTGATAAAACAGCAGATCAACAAAATACTCCTTGTCGCCCAGGCTCAGACGATGCTGCCGACCTATGAAGCAGAAGCCATAGCCCAACTCCAGGATGAAATCCTGTACCTGCTCGACCAGCCGCTGCTCGATCTCGCGCTCTTTTGCCTCGTGCGAAATCCCCAGAAATTCGAGGCTGTACGAACTCTTGAGGGCTTCCTCGGCCTGTTCGGCCAGATACTCGGGCAGAACCGCGGGGAAATTGTGAGTCTTGCCCTCGGCCAGGGAGTGTTCATACGCCCCGGCCTTGATCTGGTTGAGCAGGACGTTGCGCGTCCAGCCGAACCGCGCGGTGGCGCGCAGATAGAACAGGCGTTCGGAGCAGTCGGTTATCTTATTCAGAATCAATAAATTGTGTCCCCACGGTATTTCTGCGACAAGCTGCCGCAGAAATTCTTCAGTGTTGCCGCCGGCATCGCTTTTGGCGACAGCCTGTCGCCAAATCTCAGGCGCTGAGTAGGTAGCATAAAACCGCTTCATATCCCGAAGATTACGCGGAGAAAAACCGGTCACGGTAGGAAAGGCTGTGCGTAAATCCCGCGACAAGCGATCAACCACCGACTTTCCCCAACCCAACTGTTTCTGCTTCTCAACAATTCCTCGTCCGATGTCCCAATACAGCAGGATCAGGTCACGGTTCACGGCCCGCGCCGCAGAAATCCGCGCCGATTGAACGCGTGACTTGACCTCTACCAGCCATGCCGCGTAGTCAGCCGGGCTTACGAACGTATCGGTCATTCCGCACTCCTCATTGCGATAATGTCGCGTTAATGGATGAAAACAGCTTTTCAAAATTCCGCTGGGTCTCATCCGACAAAGAGGGGAGAATTTCATCACGATGCCTGAGCAACCAATCAGCCGGTTTGCCGTGGTCAAACCGACTCACCCCTTCCTTACGGGCAATTTTTCTCACCAAGGGATCCGCTCCTTTAAGCTTCGAGGGGGTATAGTTTTTCTGAAAAGCCCCATTATACATTTTCAGATAATCTTGCGGAGTGAAGAGATCCTCAATGTCGCCTAACTTTCGACTGAGGATTTGACCCACGGTAATGATCCGTCTTTTCGCGAGGAAGCCTTGATCGGCAAGTGACTGAAGCCTTTGGTGCCCCTCCTTACGCGAATCAACCAAAACAGAGAAGTCCAGGTTTTTTCGTCCGAGTAGCGCCACAAAAGTCGGAACGAGATCAGCACCGCCAACCGGTGTCACAGTCCATCGCTCATTCAGGCCTTCTCTGCCCTGTTCGATAAGATGTGCTGAGAGAACAGACAGATAGATGAAGTCCGACGTACCTTCGACAACCAAGTTATCGGGACCGATAAACAGGTGTTGGGCCAAGTCATATCCCAAAGCCCCTTGTAAGGGGAAAAGCGTGTCTGAATCAGTAGCAAGAATGTCACTAGAGATAATCGCACCTTCACCACGTCCGCGATCTTCAACGATACGTGCTCGTTCGAGCTTCCCCGGCTGGATCATGAACGGCGAATGTGTCGTGTATATCACCTGACATCGTTGCGCTAAGCGCTCATCGATGAAGCGAAGGAAATCTGCTTGCGCACGGGCGTGTAATCCCACACCTGGCTCGTCTAGCAAAATAATCACTGGGTTATCGTCGCGTTCGTACTCCGAGAAAGCGGACAAGAACGAAAAGAACCACTGAAAGCCCGACGAGCGCTCTTCAAAGGGCAAGGACAGCATGTGTTCATTATCCCACATCCGAATATGCAGCTTGTCTAACACCGCCTGCTGTCCATTTGGGGTATTCTCAGTTTCCATTGAGATGTCGATTTCGACCCGAAGGTTTGTGTTTGTCGTCCAATACTCAAGAACGTCTTGGGTAATGTCGTTGGCGACGTTTTCGAGTTCCCGTTTGCGTGGCTCATACTCTGGATTGAGTAGGTAATCGTCCTCAGCACCCGCTTGCATGAGCAAAGACTTTGCTGTCCGTTCGCCGTCATTCAGCTCTTCATCGTTAGCTTCAAGCAACTCGCGGATTTTCACGATACCCATCAACTTGCTGTACTCAGCAAAGTAGAAAAATTTCGGTACGAGTTTGGAAAGTTCCTCCAGAACTAGTCTTGAGAACCCGTCACTTCCGTCAAGATAATTGTTAATCTCCGCGCTCAGCTTCTCGGCGGCTGCTATCTTTTGTTCGTCGCCGGTTTCTTGTAGTTCTGCGACTTTCGCTCTGAGAGCATCGAACGATTTGAGGGGTTTCACATTCTCTGCAATGCCCTTCGGCAGGTCAACTCTATGGATCAGATTTGATACGGCACATGTTTCGTCCGCGTCGTAGGCGTAATAACATCTTCCTCCATAAGTACGACTGACAACAATTTCATCGGAGCTAAAAATACCTTCGCCTAGCCGCGACGTAAGCGCATCCTTGTCGGCCTGTTCGAGTCTGAACCATGCCCTAACAGCCTTGACGGACTCCAAGTCCTTCTTTTGCCTGCGATGCTTTTTCTCAAGCCAAGCGGGGTAATGTTGGCCGATAACAAAGGCCGGTGCACCCTGGGCGGGGTTAAGGCGGCGAAGTGCCTCCAGAAATGCAGTTTTGCCTGATTCATTTTTGCCGACCAAACACGTTACGTCATCCTGAATTTCAATCTCGGTTGAATCTAAGATGTTGCGGAAGTACTGGACTTGAGCCTTGGTCAGTTTCATACTGCTTGCTCCTTCTTGAACAGGTTGCTCTTCTCACCGGGTTCACGGTTCATATGGTTCAGTCACGCCCTAACTCGCCATTCGCCGGTGAGCAGCTTTTGCATCAACCCTCGCTTTTGACGTGTCAGTGCTTCAAGCTCGGCATCCAGAAGGGTAAGCTCCTCTTTGGCTGTGGTCAGGGCCGTGGCCATGGTCTGTTGCGCCTCCAAGCTTGGCACCGGTAGACGACAGCCGAAGAAGTCAGCAGCGTTGATATTGAGAAGACCGTCATTGCGGACACCCGAGTTAATCAGGCGTGTCAGTTGCCGGTTCAACACCCCTGCGTCGAATAGGTGCGCGTAAAAATTCTGATTTAATCCTTTCTTCAGCGCGAAGCAGAAGTAGACGTGGGGAACGAGCGCTGCTGGACGCTCCAACGGGAAAATGCAGCCCTGCGGATAGGTCAGGGAGTTACCCTTGTTGTACGCAAATTCACCCTCGTGAAGAACGATGTAATTCTCAAGGCTTCGTCCGGCCATATCTCGGCTGTACTTGTCAGATTGAAGTAGGAAGCCCGATTTGGCGGAGATTGTCATAACTGGATAATTATTGCCAGAATTCTGGCGTTGGACGCGGTTAGACAGTTCGGAGAGCGGTTTGAGGGGCCATTCAGAACGAAATTGACCACTCAAGCCAAATAACTTTTGACGTAGCGAAGACAATTTCTTCTGTTTAGCCGCCCGCAGCGCCTCAAGTTTCTCAATCGCCTCATCCCAGGTCCGCAAGATTTCAGCAATCTTGTGCTGTTCGGGGAGTGGGGGAAGAAGAATTGGGAACTCCCTGAGTTGTGTCGAATTGATACTCGCAAGATTCGTACTCTGTTTGGACGATAGCTGAAAATAGCGCCGTCCATACTCGGAGGCGGCCTGATACGCAAGAAACTCGGGCAGCAACAACGCTGCCTTCGGACGGACGGCAAAAACATGATTCTGATGCAAGCAGGGCGCAATCTGGCCTTGCCAGACCGTTCCCCTCCCCAACTTGTCGAAGTCGCCGCCCTCCGTAAACAGTACATCGCCATCCCGGAGTCTGTACCGCTCAACATCAGCCTGTTCGACCATAATTTCCTTGATTACCGAAAGATCAACATACCCATCCTGGACATTCGCAACACGTAGGTAAGGCAGGGAAATAGGCGAACCATTCACGCGCTTGCCTTTGGCAATGCCAGTCTGAACATCGGATAACAAGGACAGCGGAGTCTTCCGCCAATCTTTCGGAAGTTTTGGGCTACGCACCGTTACTCCTTCTCTTCCTTTCCTTCCAAGAATCTGACCCCTATCTGACCCCTATTCGACCCCTATTCGACCCCCAAGGCACCCAGGGGTCTTATTCAGCTCTCCCCAGCTCCTTCAGAGTCCTCCGCTCCCTTCGCCTCCAGCCGGGCGCGGGCTGTCTTGATCGCTTCACGCAGCTTGCGTTCCAACACATCACGGGGGGGCAGTTCCGTCAGGTATTCGGCCACGCGAATGCTCTTTTGGTCCAACTCCAACAGCTCGATCCTCTCGTCCGACTTTTCCGAACAGAGAATCAGCCCGATTGGTGGCTTTTCGTGCGCCTGCTGTTCATACTTCGCCAGCCAGCGAAGATAGAATTCCATTTGTCCGACATGCGCCGGTTGGAACTTCTCAAGTTTCAGATCAATGGCGATGAGGCACCTCAGCGTGCGATGGTAGAAGAGCAAGTCGATGTAGAAGTCTTCGTTATCGACGGTGATTCGCTTCTGCCGGGCGAGAAAAGCCATGCCCTCACCGAACTCCAGAAGGAAGGATTCAAGCTCTCGTAAAATCGCGGCTTCCAAGTCGCCTTCGCCAAACGTATCTTTCAGACCGAGGAAGTCCAGTAAGTAAGGGTCTCTGAAAACGAGGTCCGGGGTGAGCATGTCTTCATCGCGCAGTGCCGCCAACTCCTGCTTGGCCAACTCGGCGGGTTTTTTCGACAGCCCCGTGCGCTCGTACAGCAGGCTGTCGATCTTCTTGGCGAGGGTTCGAGTGCTCCACTTTTCGAGGCGACATATTTCCGCGTAGAAGTCTCGCTTGAGGGGGTCATTGAGTGGAATGATCTGGCGGAAGTGTGTCCAGCTCAATTGTGTACTCAGTGAGTGCACAATCTCCGAATCCGGGAATACCTCGGAGAACTTGATCATATTGAACAAGTTGCGGCGCGAGTAGCCGCGTCCAAATTCCTGCTGTAATCGTGCGGCTAGCGTCTGCACGATTTGCTCCCCGTACTGAGCGCGCTCTTCATTCAGAATTTCCCGGCGAATCCGGTTCCCTATTTCCCAGTTCAGCAAGACGAGTCCCTGATTCACCGCCCGAGCGACGCTGGAGCGGGCAGCAAGAATCAGTTTTCTGACATCAGTGAGAACCAGTAGTTCGATACTCTGTTTGCTTGTCGGCATGGGCTAGACTCCTGACGTGACAAGTCGCCTGCTCGGTCAAACCGCCCTCAAACCTCAACCCCCAACTCCTTCAGATAACCCCTCATACGCCCACGCACCTCGACCAACTCGGTCTCAATCTGATCGATCTCCTTTTGCAGGGCGGCAACGTCAATCTCTTCCTCGGGCTCGAAGGTATCCACGTAGCGGGGGATATTGAGATTGAAGTCGTTCTCGGCAATCTCCCCGGGGCTTGCTAGGTACGAGTATTTCTCTATGACCGCGCGCGTCCTGAAGGTCTCCACCACCTTGGCGATGTGGGCCTCGTCCATGACGTTCTGCGTCTTGCCGGGTGTGAACTCCTTGCTGGCGTCGATGAAAAGCACGTCCTTGCGCGCCGCATTCTGACTGTCTTCCTCGCGCGAGCGGTCGAAGACCAGAACGGCGACGGGGATACCGGTCGTGGTGAAAAGATTGGCGGGCAGGCCGACCACAGTGTCGAGCAGATTTTCTTTAATGAGCGCTTGCCGGATGCGCCCCTCGGCGCCACCCCGAAACAGCACGCCGTGGGGGACGATTACCGCCACCCGTCCGCTGTGGCGCTTGGCAACCTCGATCATATGGGTAATGAAGCCGTAGTCGCCCTTGGACTTGGGCGGCACGCCGCGCCAGAAGCGCTCGTACTGGTCCTTGGGCGCGTTTTCCGCACCCCACTTGTCCAGCGAAAAGGGCGGGTTGGCAACCACGATATCAAACTTCATGAGGTGGTCGCCCTCAATCAGAGCCGGGCTGTTGAGGGTATCGCACCACTCGATGCGTGCGGCATCCTTGGCGTGCAGAAACATATTCATGCGGGCCAGCGCCCAGGTCGCGCCGTTCACCTCCTGGCCGTACAGGGCGAAGTTGTCCGAGCCGACCTGCTCGGCGGCGCGGATCAGCAGCGAACCCGAACCGCAGGCCGGGTCGCAGATGGTGTCGCCGGGTTGCGGTGCGGCCAGGCCGGCCAGCAGCCGGGAGACCGCGGCGGGCGTGTAGAACTCCCCGGCCTTTTTGCCGGCGTCCGAGGCGAAACGGGAGATGAGATAGATATAGCACTCGCCGATAATGTCCTCGTCCACCCGCGACGGGCGTAGATTGAGAGCGGGCTTGGCAAAGTCTTCCAGCAGATTCTTGAGACGGCGATTGCGGTCCTTGACCCGACCCAGATTGGCTTCCGAGTTGAAGTCGATGTTGCGGAACACGCCTTCGAGCTTGGTGCGGTTGGCGTCCTCAATCTCTTCAAGAGCGACGTTGATGAGTTCGCCGATATTGGCCTCGTTGCGCCGCTCGTACAGCTCGTAGAAGCTCGTCCCCTCGGGCAGGACGAAACGCTCGCGCTCCAGCCGGCGGCGGATGCGCGCCTCGTCGTCGCCGTAGCGGGCGCGGTAGGTTTCGATGTGGTCGTTCCACAGGTCCGAAATATACTTGAGGAACAGCATCACCAGGATGTAGTCCTTGTACTGCCCGGCATCGACGACGCCCCGGAAGGTGTCGCAGGCGGCCCAGGCGGTCTGGTTGATCTGTTGCTGGGTGAGTTGATCGGTCACTTTGTTCCCCCTTCCCGTTCGGTCCCGGTGTAGAGACCCTTTGCCCGGTCGGCGAGTAGCAGGCTGGTCAGTTGCCTGCGCTTGTCGGCCGCCAGGACGACCAAGGTGCGTTCGCGCGCGGCCAGGGCGTCGATAGCCACGATTCTGCGCTGCGTCTCAAGGTCGGGTACGTCGATATCGAGCATATCAAGACTTGAGCGCGGCACCATCCGCAGGCCCGTACCACGGGCGAAGCTGTCGAAGTGGCGCTGGGCGGGCGGCTGATTTATCGCCCAGGCCAGATACTCCGGCAGAACGATATCCACCTTCGGACGCAACACGAAGAGCGGCAATACGGCCAGGGCCGGCTCCCTGAACCGAGAGTCGAGGGCGAAGGCCGTGTTCCGTTCGCCACGGGAGCGGAACACTACATCACCGGCGCTGACGAGATACTTGGCTGGCAGGTCGCCAAGGCGCACACGCGTCAACCGTTCCGGATTGACGTGCCCGTCCGGCGATAGGTCTCCGAGTTGGATTGCGAGCAAGCCGCCACGGTCCGTCTTTTCCAGTCGGCTGCGGGTGGTATACCCTGTGTGGATGGTGCTGAGGTCTGAAACCTGCATATATTTTTCTCTGTATATTTAATACAGAATATATTACTACCCGTCAACCCTCTATATATGAGTAAATATATCTGTATTACTTATACTGTAATTTTATAGATTAATACGGTATCGCCAGAGCAAATAACGATAATGTGTAACTGCCCGTCATTCCTGCACGAGCAGGAATCTAGCGCGTTTCACGATAAGTTGTAGCCGTGCCAGTCCGCGCTCGTCGGGAAGGACACGGGCCTGCCCCAAGCGGCCTGGGAGGAGATGAGTGGGGCTCCCCGCCTGGGAGGGCGGCCATCCTGGCCGCCATGCGGGCTGGAAGCCCGCACTCCTAGGGGAGGAGAAGAGACGCGCTACACAGCATCGTGATTTGCTCTAGCCTTCCAGCCTCCCGGCCCCTGGATGCCGGATCAGGTCCGGCATGACGAGAGCGGAACGCTTCAGCGTTCAGCGTTATGCGCCTGTCTGAACGGTACCCACCCCGCCGCTACGCG
>JAJDZM010000008.1 GCA_022824615.1 Candidatus Binatia bacterium
CTGACTGAGAATCGGAGGTCCCTAATCGGTTGGTGACTCACCTTGTCGGCAGATACGCCCGAACACGGACCAGGCCAGCGCCAGCAGAATCAGGCCGAATTCCAGCAGCCGTGCCCAGAGCGGCTGCTGATAGGCTTGTAACTCGTAGTCGTTCACATTGAGCCCGGTAACATAGGAGATGAGGACGGCCATGGAGGCCGTCCAGGCCCATACGCTGGGGAAGATCGCCGCAAAGGGCAATACCCAGAGCAGATACCACGGATTGATGACCGGAGACGCCGCCAGCAGTACGCCGTAGACCCAGTCACCTCGCGGAACGGGCTGTCCCTCCTCCCGGCGATACTTCCAGTAGTACCAGCCCCAGAACAGGGCACAGGCTAGCCCCAAAACGAGTTTGGCCTCGAACGCCGATAGCGCCAGTGTCAACAGCCCATAGGCCGCGGAATTGAACTCCCACTCCCGGGCGAAGACCAGCAGCGAACTCAGGTCGGTGCCGCCGCCCAGGGCGAACGGCGCGTATAGGGCCGCCAGCGTAGCGCCGAACAGGACCCAGTGCCGGATGGTGGCGCCGACCAGAACGAACGGCACCAGCACCAGTGCGAATATCTTGGCCCCACAGGCAAGACCCAGGCACACCGCAGCGCTCCGCCAGCGTCGGCCCTGGGCCAGGACGAGCGCGGCCAGCAGCAGGCAGATGCCGAGGCCGTCCGGATGAGCGGTGAAGGCGATTTCTTTGATTACCAGTGGACACCAGGCGTACAGCATGACGTTCCGCGCTGGCGCCAGGCGCAGCAACAGGATCACAGTGGCAAGGTCAATGACAATCAACACGCCTTGCAAGGCTGCGATGTTGCCCGGCCGCAGCCAGTAGCTCAGCAGGAAGACGAGCTGCGTTGTCGGGCCGTAGATGGTTGGCAACTCGGGATGGTTGATCCCGTCCAACACAGTGTGAAACGCGGCGGGAACAGTCGGGTCGGTGAAAAACGCTTCCGGCACGGCGGCGTAGGGCGTGCCGGTCGTGGCAAAGCGATAGCCATCCCACAGATAGCGGTAGAAGTCGTCTTCGAGCAGCGGCCCGCCGACCAGCCCGCAGATTCTGAAGGCGACGGTCCAGAAGAGCAGGCGGTCGAGTGGGATCGGTTCGTCACGCCGGTGGCAGTACAGGAAGAGACTGAATACCGGCAGGCCGGTCCACGCCATCAGGCCGAAGAAAACCGCTAGGTCGGGTTCGCCAGGCGGCCGCGCCAAAAAGGCGAGGGCGGCGTAGCCCAGGGTACAGCTCAGACCGACCGCGTCCACCAGCCGGCGCGTCTCCACGCTCGGTCGCCCACCCCCGTTTGCGCCGGCTCTCCTGTCGAACATTCGCGCCGTTTACCCCGCCCGGCAATGCGCCGACAGACCGTTATGACCCGTCGCGTTTCTGTCCCCAGGTGTCCCAGTGGGTCAGTTGGGTGGCCGGAATACGCCGGGCCGCTTTGAAATCCGTACCCGTATAATAGGCCACGGGTAAAAGTACACACTGCGTCACAGTATCGGGAATATTGAGCAGCTTGGCCGCCTCGTCGGCGTGTGTGAGGTGCACGGTGGTCCAGCAGCAGCCCAGGCCCCGCGCGCGGGCAGCCAACATAAATGACCAGGCCGCGGGCAGAATGGAGCCGTAGGCCGTGGCCTGGTCGAAAAGCGGTACATCGCGGACCTGATCCTCGACGCAGAACAGGACATGGACCGGAACCTCGTGCAGGTGGTCGACCAGATAGACGGCGGAGTCGATCATGCGTTGGGCTTCGGTCGATGCGGGTCCTGTGGTCCCATACGTCGTGTCGTCGGCCTGCTCCCAGTAGGACTCAAACGCCTGTTTGTAGAGTCCGGCGATATCGGCCCGTTTGTCCGCATCGCGAATCACCATAAAGCGCCATTTCTGGGTATTGGTGGCTGAGGGGCTCTGCACCGCCACTTCCAGTCATTCCTCGATCAGTTCTGGTGGGACCGGACGTCTCAGGTCGAGGCGCTTCCGTATGGAGCGTGTGGTGGTTAAGAGTTTGTCACATATACTCAGGTCCAAATCTATATTCATACCTCATTACCTCTTGTCCGAAAAAAATCACAAAGCGCGGACGAGAACAACTCGGACCCCTGCCGAATCGTGCTGGCGGTGTTGACAAATGAAATTGATAATGATTCTCAATTTCAACAGATAAATTTGACCAAGAGGAGGCGAGGCAGCAGAAGACTTGTCGGTAATCGATATGGGACACATACGAGCGGCCCGAGGACATAATCCCAGCGCCCTTCACAGGACAGGGAGGAGACAGACCATAATGTGGAAAAGCATATGTCTTTTGGGCGCACTGGCTCTCGTGTTGGGCCTTCCCACGGGTGGCTATGCCGCTGGTGAAGAGCGAATGCAGCAACTTGAACAGCAATTGCAGGCCATGCAGAACGCTATGTCGTCGATGCAAGGCGAGTTGGAAAGCCTGCGGGCCGAACAAAAGCAGGAACAGGAGCGAGAGGCGGAACAGGCCCGCCGCCAGGATGTGCTGGCCGAGGAAGTGGACAACCTGCGCACCAGCCTGACCCTGCCCGACTTTAAACCCCTGACCATGGAAGACAGTGTATACGGCCTGGGACCGGCGGCCTCCAAGATTTACGGCGTCGAGCAGGGCTTGTCGATCGGCGGCTACGGCGAGGCCTATTACCGTAAGGATGTGAGCGACAAGACGCGCAGCGACCGCGACTTCACGGACAACCTGCGTTTCGTGCTGTACACCGGCTATAAGTTCACCGACCGTATCATCCTCAACGCCGAGTTGGAGTTTGAGCACGCCGGGACGGGCGCCGGCGGCTCGGTGTCAGTCGAGTTCGCCTACATCGATTTCCTGATGTGGGAATGGGCCAATTTTCGGGCCGGTATGCTCCTCGCCCCGCTGGGTATTGTCAACGAGTTGCATGAGCCCGTTTTCTTCAACGGCGTGGAGCGGCCCGAGGTTGAGCGGCGCATCATCCCCTCGACCTGGCGCGAGAACGGTATCGGCATATTCGGCGAACTCCTGCCCGGCCTCGAATACCGCATCTACGGCATGAACGCGCTTGAAGGCGTGGCGAGCAACACGGCCGCGTGTACGCCTAACGAGGACGGCAACTGCTTGACCAAGCCCTCGTTCAAGCTGAAGGAGCACTTCCGCAGCACGCGTCAGAAGGGCGGTAATGCCGTGGCCGAGGATATCGGGCTTGCGGCGCGGCTGGATTATACGCCCATGCTGAACCTCAAGTTCGGCGGCTCGGTCTACACCGGCAAGTCCTCCCACGATAGTCAGTACTACGAGTGTGTGGACGGGAAGTGTGGCCCGGTCAATGTGCCCGGCGCGCGGCTGACCATCTGGGAGCTGCACTCCATGTACAGTTGGCAAGGGCTGGACCTGCGGGCGCTGTTCGCCATGTCCCATCTGAAGGACTCGGATGAACTCAACCGCATCGGGGGCGGCGGTAAGATCGCCAAGGAGATGTACGGCTTCTACGTTGAGGCGGCCTACGACATCATGCCGTGGGTGATGGGGAATACCATCCAGCAATTGTCGCCCTTCTTGCGTTTTTCCTATATTGACCAGCACGCCGAGATGGCTGGTGACTGGGATGCCAAGGGTCGCTACGAGCACCGCATCTGGACTACCGGTGTCAGCTATAAACCCCACCCGAACGTTGTGCTCAAGGTGGATTACCGGAACTTCGATACCGTGGATAACGACAACGAGCGCGAAGACGAGGTCAACTTTGGCATTGGCTTTGTTTTCTAGAGTCCGTTTTGCTCAGTACGTTCTGAGCATGGTGGCACTGCTGGGCAGTGCCACCATTATTGAGGCCCAGGTTTTTTATTCCAAGGCAGAGGCATTACAGGTGGCATTTCCCCAGGCAGACCGCGTCGAGACGCAAACCTTCTTCCTCACCCCGCAGCAGGTCAAACAGGTTGAGACCCTGGCGCAGACCTCGGTCGATTCCAAGCTGGCCACCTTTCACGTCGGTCATACGGCCGACGCTGTGCAGGGCTACGCCTTTATTGAGACACATCTTGTACGGACCTTTCCGGAAACGTTTCTGATGGTGGTGTCCCCCGACGGCACACTGCAGAAACTCCTGGTGCTGGCCTTTTATGAGCCGCTCGACTATCTGCCGTCGGATCTCTGGCTGGAGCAGTTTGATAAGAAGCGCCTGACACCCTCGTTGCGCCTGCGGCGCGATATCCACGGCATTATGGGCTCCACGCTGACCGCCCAGGCCGTGACCCAAGGCGTGCGCAAAGTCCTGGCCCTTTTTCAGGTCTTGATTCAGGAGAAACAATAACGTGCGCTTTGTGATTACCGGCGAGTGGTCCAGAAACCGGCTGCTCCAACTCATCATCGTTATCTTCGTCATCTATGTCATCGGCCTGTGGCTGACGAACGCCCTGCTGTACTTCCAGAAGATGGACCTGAGCTATGTCTCGGTGACCGAATACTATCTGGGCTCGGAAGAGCGTTTTTTGCAGCCGCGCAGCTATCAGGGCATGCTGGAAGTGTCGCATTTTCATTTATTTGCCATGGGCCTGCTGCTGCTGACGCTGACGCATCTGATGCTGTTCGTGCCCATCTCTCCGAACCTGAAAGCCTGGCTGATTATCATTCCGTTTTTTTCCGCCTTGGTTGATGAGGGCGGCGGCTGGCTGGTGCGTTTTGTCCACCCCGGCTTTGCCTATCTGAAAATTGCCGGCTTTCTCGCCCTGGAAATCAGCCTAGCGGTGCTGGTCGTAATCTGCCTGTGGTCTATCTTTCGTGGTTCGCAAGAGCACTACCGACAGCCGCGACCGGTCGCCGGGCGGCGGGGCACGGCTGACATAGAAGAAAATGTCGGCCTGGGTGCCGCGGGGGAGATGGTGGAATGATGCGGGGTTGGGGGTTCGGGATTGGGGCTTGGACGGTCGTTCTGAGCCTCCTGGTTCTGAGCAGTCCTGTCCGGGCGTGTGAGACCGATGGCCGCTATATTATGGGTACGGTTTTTCAGGCCACGCTGTGCCAGCCAGCGTCTCCTGCCCAGGGACAGATGAGCGCGGTGTGGCACGAGGTTTTTGCCACGGCGCAGCGCTTTGACGCTCTTTTTACCACCTATGCTCCATACAGCCCGCTCAGCCATTTGAATGCCCAGGCCGGGCAGGGACTCCAGGCGGTTCCGGCCGAAGTGAGTGATATTCTGCGTCTCTCGCAGCGCTACGCAGACCTGACCAATGGGGCGTTTGACATTACGGTGCGGCCGCTCCTGAGCCTATGGCGACAGGCGGAAACAACCCGGACCCAGCCAAGCGCGGCGGCTATTCGCCATACCCTGCGGTTCATTGGGAGTCAGAAACTGCACTTTGCTCCGCCTCATCGCGTTGGTCTGCCTGCGCCGGGCATGGCGCTGGACCTGGGGGGTATCGGCAAAGGCTATACGCTCGATCGGATCGCCAAACAGCTCCGTGAACAGCGGCTGACAAACGCCCTGCTCAATTTTGGACAGAGCAGCCTGTGGGCGCTTGGCCGCCCGACCGACGGGGAGGGCTGGCGTTTATTGTTGCGACAGCCGAATGGCGAGAGTGTCGGTGTTGCCACGTTTTCCGATCAGGCCGTTTCCATATCCGGGAGTCTTGGCCAGAGCATGCAGGTCGAAGGGCAGCGTTACGGCCATATTATCGATCCCCGGACTGGTCGGTCCGTGCAGCGCGATCTCTTGGCCTGTGTTGTGGCTCCGAGCGCGGCCCAAGCCGAGGCATTGAGCACGGCGCTTTTAATTTTAGGGGAACAGGAAGGACTCGATCTCATTGAGCAACTCGATGGCGTCGAAGGATTCTTACGTGAAGCACACGGCACACAGTGGATGACAACGGGGTGGGAGCGGGTCAGCCGTTTTGTCGCATTATAGTTCTGTCAGCGTACAGAGGAGGGACAAAGACATGCGTACCAACGAAATACTGGCAACCATTCCAAACGAGACATCCGCCTCCGCCCCACCCAATACCGCGCTGGAGGTCGCTGTGGAACTGCCCCAAGCGGATGAGCCTGACGGACAAGCAGACGAACAGCCGAGCATTGCCTTCCGGCGTCTGACGTGGGGCTCGGGCTTGGGCTGGTGTCGGCAGCAAACCCTGACCCTGACCCCGGCGGAAGCCGAGGCCGTGCTCAAGGCATTACAGAAGAGTCGGCGTAAATGGCGCGGGGACTCTGCCGCACCCCAGGGCAAAGTCATTCCTTTTCCGGGTAGTCCATCAAACTGACCCGTTTCCCTCCCCGCCAAGGGAGAGGAAGCCAAACATTCCCTCCCTCCTGGCGGGGGAGGGCCAGGGAGGGGGGCGCTCTCCCGGCGGGGAGAGGGGGCGAACCACTACCCTCACCGTCGCTGCATTGCTTTGTCGGCCCAGGTGTGCTCAGAAGGCTTCAAGTCTGAAGGTCAAAAATCATGGAGACCGTGTGAACCGCCCGGTTGTCATTATTGGCACGAGCCCATGTCCGAGCGCAGATTTGGCCATATTCCCGGTTATCCGATTGGCTCCTACTTCGCTTCTCGCCAGGCGCTCTCTAAGGCCGGGGTCCACCGGCCCCGCATTGCCGGTATCTCCGGCAGCGGGCGGACGGGCGCCGATTCGGTGGTGCTGGCCGGCGGGTATGAAGATGGGGAGGATTACGAGCATACCATTTTTTACACCGGCCACGGCGGGCGTGACCCCCAGACCCACGAGCAGATAGGCCATCAGGTGCTCATTCGCGGCAATCTGGCGCTGGCCCAGAACCGATTGCACGGCCTGCCCGTCCGCGTTATCCGTGGGGCCAGGTTCCGTTCTCCTTATGCGCCCGATTCCGGCTATCGGTATGACGGCTTGTTCACGGTTGACGACTACTGGCGGGGCGTTGGGCGAGCCGGATTTTTTATCTGGCGTTTTCGGTTGGTCAAAATGGATGAAGACTTACAGCGGCAGGAGCGCGTCGTCCAAGAGAGACTGCACGCTCAGGAAATCAAGCAACTCTACCACTATCGCTGCCAGATGTGTCGCGTCCAGCTCCGAGGCACCGCCGGGCCGTATGCCGAAGCGGTGCATCTCCGGCCCCTCAAAGCCCCGCACAACGGTCCTGATACCCCCGAGAATATGCTATGTCTGTGTCCGAACTGTCATATCCTGCTGAGCATCGGCGGAGTGAGTATTGCCGATGATTTTGCGCTGACCGGCAGACCGGGGAGTTTATACGTTGATTTTCGACACCGGATCAATGTTGAGCATATACGTTATCGGCGACAGCATTACCCACCTGACTCCGAGATGGTTTAGTGTTGGGGAGTGCGGGCTCGAAGCCCACGAAAAGTCCCCTCCCTGGAGGGGTGGCGCGTTAGCGCCGGGGTGGGCTCCCTCAGACAGGAAAAAAGGGAGAGACTGACGATGCAGGGCAACCTACGCAAGATGAGAACGCAGCCGGGGCCGCCCGTGGAGTATCGCTTGCCAATAGGCGAGCAGGAGGTCGCCGTAAACTCCCTGCTGGGTAAAACCGTGCGCCTCAGTTTTTCCGGGGAGATTCACTGTGTTGCCTGTGGGCGCAAGACCAAGAAAAGTTTCAATCAGGGGTATTGTTATCCCTGCTTTCAGAGTCTTGCCCAGTGCGACATCTGCATCGTGAAACCCGAACTGTGTCATTACGAGCAGGGCACCTGCCGTGAGCCGGCCTGGGGCGAGGCGCACTGCATGCAGCCCCACTATGTCTACATCGCCAACTCATCGGGCCTGAAAGTCGGCATTACGCGCGGCAGCCAGATTCCTACCCGCTGGATGGATCAAGGCGCGGTGCAGGCCCTGCCGATTTTTCGGGTGCAGAGCCGCTATCAGGCCGGGCTGCTCGAGGTCATGTTCAAAGCGCACATAACCGATCGCACCAACTGGCAGCGCATGCTCAAGGGTACGCCTGAACTCGCGGATTTGGTAGCCAAGCGGGACGAGTTGCTCGGGCTGTGTCAGGCCGAACTGCACGATCACACGCAGGCCGCCGGGGAAAGCGCCCTCACATTGCTTGAGGAGGCGGACAGCCATTCGTTTACCTATCCCGTGCTGGAATACCCCACCAAGGTCAGGTCGCGTAATTTTGAAAAGACGCCCGAGATCGAAGGCACGCTGCTGGGCATCAAGGGGCAGTATCTCATATTCGATACCGGCGTGCTGAACGTGCGAAAGTTCGGCGGGTATGCGGTGCGGTTCGAGTCGCCGCTGAGTTGAGGCTGAGCGGGGTTATATTCCATGTCATGACTTGTTCCCGCTGACGCAGAGCGGTATGGATAGGAAGAGTCGGGGTAGCTCCATATTGATCGCCGAACATGGGTTGAAAACGAAAATACGGAGTTAATGATTAACACGCTAACAAGCGGAGGGAAGTGAAATGCATCAAACGCAGATCGAGTTTTTTCTCCTGGTCGCTCTGCTTTGTCTTCCGGTTGTAGCAGTAGCGCAGGCGGATCCCTCGAAGGATCAAAAAGCTACGATAATGGAGAAGAATGACCTAGGCTGACTCGACATTTAGTTCTGCCAAAGGGCGAAGGCGGCGAGATGTAAGAAAGCGAGGAAGTGGGCGGTTTTGCGGTCATAGCGGGTGGCAAGGCGGCGACAGTGTTTGAGCCGATTGAAGGAGCGCTCAATC
>JAJDZM010000123.1 GCA_022824615.1 Candidatus Binatia bacterium
TACCCAAGCCCGTTCGGGAGTCACTCGGTCTGCAAGCCGGGGACCGGGTTCGCTACGTCATCGCCGACGGAGAGGTACGCATTCTGCCCGTGCGTCCCATCAGCCGGCTGTTCGGCGCTCTGCGGCATGACGGCTCTGCCGTCACGTTGGAGGAAATGGAGCAGGCCATAGCCGGCGGGGCAGGCGAGGGATGATCGCACTCGATACCAACGTTCTCGTGCGGTATCTGGTTCGCGACGCTGTGCAGCAAGCAGACGCAGCCCGTGTGCTCCTGGAATCGCTTACGCCCGAGCGTCTCGGCTACATCTGCCGTGAGGTGATGGTTGAACTTGTCTGGGTGCTGGAACGGGCCTATGGCTTTTCCCGTGACCAGATTGCGGCGATATTGGAAGAACTCGTGGCAACTGAGGGTCTCGTGATTGAGGAGGCCAACGATGTAGCCCGTGCGGCGTTCCGGTATCGGGCGAGTGGCGCTGGATTTTCCGATCTGATGATCCTGGCAGCGGCCGAACGGTCTGGAGCCCAGCCGCTGTACACCTTCGATCAGAAGTCTGCACGGCTTAAGGGTGTGTCGCTGCTGTAGCGTAGACGCGACAGCAAATGACGGAAGAGACCGGCTGGCGATATGGAATCGTAAATTGCTCCAGATACGACAAGGCCCCGAGAGGATCGTCCCTCGGGGCCTTACGTTCACTGACGAATCGCCAGATTTGATGGTCAAGGGTTGGCTCCTCGGGTTGGACTCGAACCAACAACCCATCGGTTAACAGCCGATTGCTCTGCCGATTGAGCTACCGAGGATCAAAAGAGTGAACACGTTTACTCTTTAGGAGCCAGAGCGCTGTTGTAGCAAAGGAAAAAATAAGAGTAAAGGTGGGATTACATCTCCCGTCGGCCTTCAATCGCTCGGCCGAGTGTGACCGCGTCGGTGTATTCCACATCGCCGCCCATCGGAATGCCGTGGGCGATCCGACTCACCTGGACGCCCAGCGGTTTAATGATCTTGGCCAAATACAACGCGGTGGCCTCTCCCTCGACATTGGGGTTGGTCGCAATAATGACTTCTTTCACCGCACCGGAGCGCAGCCGGTCCAGGAGGGGGGCAATCTTGAGTTCATCCGGCCCAATGCCGTCAAGCGGGGCTAACACGCCGTGCAGGACATGATAGCGGCCCGTATATTCATGCGAGCGTTCGACGGCCATCAGATCCGCCGGTTCTTCGACGATGCAGATCGACTCGGCACTCCGCTGTGCATCATTACAAATGGCGCACCGGTCGCCCTCGGCCAGCCCGAAGCATTCCTGACACAGGGTTGTCTCGGTCTTCACCGCCCAGATGGCCTCGGCCAGGCTTTCGACATAGTCCCGCCCCGCGCCCAGGATGAACATGGCCAGGCGCGTCGCGGTTTTCTCTCCAATCCCCGGCAGTCTGCCCAACTCTTGGACCAAGCGAGCCAGAGCGGGGGTCAGCGTCGTCATAAAGAGTAAATGTATCCTCCAGTCGGGATTGGGATTTAGGGGTTAGGGATTGGCCTCGATCCCCCAACCCCTAGCCCCTAGCCCCCTCCGCGTCAATGCTCTCAAGAGGAAACGTGTCCAGCCTTTGCCTGTCTGTTGGAGGACACGTTTCCTCTTTCATACGTTCAGCCCGGGAATCTTGAGTCCTCCGGTGACTTTCCCCATTTCAGTGGCCATCATGTTCTGGGCTTGCCGAATGCCCTCGTTCACCGCGGCAGTAATGAGGTCTTGCAGCATTTCGACATCATCGGCTGAGGCCACCGCAGGGTCAATACGCAGCGCGACGAGCTCCAACCGGCCGTTCACCGTGGCTGTGACCATACTGCCGCCGGCCGAGGCCTCAACCGTCTTTTTCCCGGCATCCTCCTGAATCTGGGCCAGTTTGGCCTGCAACTGCTGGGCCTGCTTCATCATATCTCCCATATTTTGTGCCATGCTGTGTCCTCCACTCTGTCCGTGTCTAGCCGGTCCCGCTTGCTCTCGGTGTCCGCCTCTCCTGGATTTCTCCGCCAAGAATGTCCAGAGCGGTTTTGACGAGCGGGTCTGCCGGGTCTTGGGCGCTCTGGTGCGATGTGTCTCCCTCACCCTGTGGAGAGATGGGCCCCTTTGTGGCCGGCTCGTGTTTTCCCTTTTGCACCTCAATGGTAAGCTTACGTCCAAAAAACTGCTCGGCGGATTCCTCCAAAATAGTCCGATTCTCTTGCCGTGATAACTCTTTCAGATAGGGGTCCTTGTCCACGCCAATCTGTAAGACGGTCGAGGTCTCGTCGAGCAAATAGCCGGCCTTGAGCGCAAAAAAGAGCGAAATTTTCTTACTCCGAACCATGGCCAGAAAACCGTCCCACTGCTCGCCCTGTTCCAGGTGCTCCACTGTGTCGCTCGCAACGGGAGCCGCCGCGGGAACGGCAGGAGGACGAGGGGTAGAGGCTCGCTTTGAGTCGGTAGAGTCCTTTGAGTCCTTGAGACCCGAAGACCCAACAGACCCAATCGACTCAGTAGACCCAATCGACCCAGCCGAGGCGGAAGGCCGAAAGCGCTGCTGTTTGGCCGAGGCTGGACGGCTACCGCTGCTTCCAAATTCGTGTTGCAACTCTTCCAGTTTGATCAGCGCTTCCTGAATCGGGAGAACCGGCGGCTGGCTGGCCAGCTTGACCAACGCCATCTCAATGACGAGTTGGGTATAGGCCGACTTCCGCACGGCTTCTTCCGCCTCTAGTAGAGAAGCAAAGAAGCGCTGGAGATCTTCCCGTGAGCGCAGGGCCGCCTGTTTGCGGACGATCTCCACCTCGTGATCGGGCAGGTCGGCCAGAACAGACACGTCCGAACTCACCTTGGCCACAACAAGATCGTGAAAATGTTGGAGCAGATCGTGACACAGGCGACGCGGGTCATATCCGTATTGGTACAGATCCCCCGTCAGCCGGAGCACCTGAGCCGGGTCTTCTGCCAGGATCGCCCCAACCACCCGAAACAGGGCCTGGCGGTCGGCCACGCCCAGGGCGTCTCTGACTGCCGCCTCATCAACCCGGCCATTACTCCACGCCACCACTTGGTCGAGGAGCGACTCGGCGTCGCGTAAGCTCCCGTCGGCCTCTCGCGCGAGCAGGGCCAGCCCGGCCTCATCGCATGCAAAGCCTTCTGCTTGTGTCAGGTGTTCGAGTTGCCGGATGAGGTCGCGCAGGGCGATCCGCTTGAAGTCGTAGCGCTGACAGCGAGAAAGAATGGTCTGCAAAATTTTATGGGATTCGGTTGTCGCAAAAATGAATTTGACGTGCGCCGGTGGCTCTTCCAGCGTTTTCAGGAGGGCGTTGAAGGCGGCATTCGAGAGCATATGGACTTCGTCAATAATGACCACCCGGAAACGGCCCTTGGCCGGCCGGTACTGCACCCCTTCGGTCAAATCGCGAACGTTGTCCACTCCGGTATGCGAGGCACCATCGATTTCCAGGACATCAATGGCGCTGCCGTTCGTGATCTCCTCACACTGGCTACAGGCGTTACAGGGGTCCGGCGTTGGTCCCTGTTCACAGTTCAAGGCTTTGGCCAAGAGCCGGGCGGTGGTTGTTTTCCCCACCCCGCGCGGCCCGGTAAACAGGAAGGCATGCGCCACGCGCTCGCTGCGGATCGCATTCCGCAGGGTGCGGGTGACATGTTCCTGCCCAATGACGTCATCGAACGTCTGAGGGCGCCACTTCCGGGCAAGGACGAGATAGCTCATAGCATGGCCGAGGGTTTGGGAGTTGTCCGGTGTGTTGCGCTGCGCTGTCACTCTACTGTCGTCAGTGGTGATAGCTAGGCTACCCTGCGGCACAGGGAGAGTTCCGGTACCGCTGCTTCCTTCCGGACCTGACGGATTTCCCGGCTTCCCTTGCGCAGGACCTAGCTATCACCACTGGCGGAGAGGGAGGGATTCGAACCCTCGGTACCCGAAGGTACACACGATTTCCAGTCGTGCCCGATCGGCCTGACTCTGGCACCTCTCCCAGGGGCGCGTGTGTGGAAGGTTTACCACCTCCCCAGTCCTCCCGCAAGGAAGGGACAGGGTCATGTCGTACTATTGAACGGACGAGTGTGCCCGTACGAAAAAGCGCACGTCAACGAGAGGCCGCGGCTCCGCGTCTGGGGGAGAGAAATTGAGGGCTTGGGGTTGTTGACACCGTGCCGGGCCTCTGTATCTTGTGCCGAGGGCACTGAGCAGACGACAACACGACCCTGCACTGCCCATTACCGTGGGCGGAGTTGACACGAGCTTTCTATGGACCAATACGTTCCCGTCCTGATTGCGCTGATCCTTGGTGGGGTCGTGGCCTTGGTCATGACCTTTGCGAGTACGATGCTCGGCGTCAAGACCCACTCGGCGGTCAAGGATGAACCGTTCGAGTGCGGTAATCCGCCCAGCGGTTCCGCGTGGGGACGCTTTTCCGTCAAATTTTATCTCGCCGCTATCCTCTTCATTGTCTTTGATGTTGAGGTAGTCTTCCTCTATCCCTGGGCGGTCGTCTTCCGTCAGTTGGGTCTGTTCGGCTTCATAGCCATGTTACTCTTCGTGCTCGTTCTGGTTGTGGGTTTAGTCTATGAGGTGAAGAAGGGGGGGCTGGAATCGACCTAGCTAGCCCATAGGCAGACATGGCTGAAGCAGACATTCTCTCCCATATCGAGACGGCCTTGCCCGGCACGATACAAGAACAGCACTCCTCGCACGGGAATGATACGATTGTCATTGATCGGGGAGACCTGCCGACTGTTTTGAGCCAGCTCAAGGAGCATCCTGATTTTGCCTTCAACCTGTTGCTGGATATCACCGGGGTTGATTTTTTCGGGAAAGAGCCGCGCTTCGAGGTCGTCTACCACCTCCATTCACTGACACATAATCATCGCCTGCGGGTCAAGGTTCGACTCACAGAGGAGAGTGCCGAGCTGCCATCGGCCGCGTCAGTCTGGAAGTCGGCAGACTGGCTGGAGCGCGAAGTCTGGGATATGTTCGGGATCACGTTTACCGATCATCCAGACCTACGTCGCATCCTGATGTATGAAGAATTCCGCGGCCATCCGCTCCGCAAAGACTATCCAGTCAATAAACGTCAACCCTTGGTCGAAGAACGCGACCCCATTACCAACCCATGGCATAAAGGGTAACAATCTATGGCGGAAGCCGCGGCCCCTCTTCTTCGTGCGCAAAAAGACGTTGCTGAACACGACCCCACCTCTGAAATCATGGAGTTGCAGATGGGACCGTCCCATCCGGCAACCCACGGCACAATCAAATTCAACCTCACCCTTGACGGGGAAAAAATACTCAACTGCGCTGTCGAGATCGGCTATCTGCACCGTGGCTTTGAGAAGATGTGCGAGCAGCGCACCTGGAATCACTGCATCCCCTACACCGACCGTCTGAATTACGCCTCACCGCTCATCAATAACGTGGCCTTTGCCTTAACGGCCGAACAACTGCTCGACGTTGAGGTCCCGGAACGCTGCCAATATATCCGGGTCATCATGAGCGAGATCTCCCGGATTACCGATCATTTGACGTGTCTGGGCATGGCGGCTACGGAAGCGGGGGCGATTTCCGTAGGCTTCTATCTGATGGAGTCGCGCGAGACCCTATACGATCTGGTCACGGCCGTGACTGGTGCTCGCCTGACGGTCAGCTATGCCCGGGTCGGCGGCGTCACGCACGATCTGCCCCACGATTTTGCCGAGCGCGTGCGGGCGGCGTTCGCCGATATGCGGCGCATCCTCAGCGACTGCGACAAGCTGCTGTCCAAGAATCGGATATTTATCGATCGCATGTCCGGCGTTGGGGCAATTTCGACAGAGGATGCGATCTCATACAGTCTCACCGGCCCGCTCCTGCGGGCAACCGGTATCCCCTACGATGTGCGCAAGGCGCAGCCCTACTCCGGCTACGACCGTTATGAGTTTGACATCCCGACGGGTACCCAGGGTGACAATTACGACCGCTTTTCTGTGCGCTTTGAGGAAATCAGACAGAGCATGCGGATTATTGAGCAGGCCCTGAACGGTATTCCGAGCGGCCCGATTCGGATCGACGACCCGCAGATTACGCTGCCTGAAAAAAAGCAGGTATACGGTAATATCGAGGGTCTGATGAACCATTTCAAGCTGGTCATTGAGGGGGTCAAAATCCCGCCCGGAGAGGCGTTTCTGAGTGTGGAAGGCGCCAACGGCGAACTCGGCTTTTATCTCGTCAGTGACGGCAGCGGTCGTCCCTATCGCGTCCGGGTTCGTCCGCCCTGTTTCTTCGGTATGGCGGCGCTGGGCGAGATGTTACGCGGCTGTCTGATCTCCGACATTATTACGACGTTCGGTATGGTCAATATGATAGGCGGAGAGTGTGACCGCTAATACGGGGTCTATGGGGTCTTGACCCAACAGACCCAATGGACTCAATAGACTCGACAGACTCATAAAAGTGCTGAGAGCAGATTATGGCTGTCCAATTTTCAGCAGAAACGCACAAACGATTTGAAGAGGTGCTGACCCGGTATCCAACCAAGCAGGCCGCCATTCTGCCCACGTTGTGGCTGGCGCAGACCGAGTTCGGTTATCTGAGCCCCGAAGCGATGGAGCATGTCGCTGGTTTGCTCGACCTGTCGCCGGCCTATGTGCAGGGTGTCGCGACCTTTTACACCATGTTCTACAAGGAGCCGATGGGGCAGTGTCACGTACAGGTCTGCACCAACCTGTCCTGCACCCTGGTCGGCGCTGAAAAAATTGTCCGCTGCCTGGAAGACCGGCTCGGCGTCAAAGTCGGTCAGACCACTGGCGATAGGGTGTTTTCACTGAGCGAGGTCGAATGCCTGGGTTCGTGCGGCACCGCTCCCGTTATCCAGGTCAACGACGACTATCACGAGAAGCAGACCCCGGAGAGTATGCTCAGCCTGATCGATGAGTTGGCAAAGCAGGCCGAATCTGCCTCCACACCAGGAGCCTGAACGTCAGACGCCGTATGATAGATTTTCTCATCACGTTTAGCCTGACCCTGCTGATGGTGCTGATGGTGTTGAATCTCGGTGGGCTGCTGCTGTGGGTAGAGCGCAAAGGCAGCGCGGTTCTGCAAGATCGGATTGGGGCCAATCGAGCCGCTGTGTTTGGAAAACTCCCCTTTAATCTTGGCATCGTGAACACCCTGGTGGCTGACCCCATCAAGCTGTTTACTAAAGAAGACTTTGTGCCTCCGGGGGCGGACAAGCTACTGCACACGCTTGCGCCGGCTATTGGCCTGGTACCCTTATTGGTCACCTTTATTGTGATTCCGTTTGGCGACGTGCTGATTATCGGCGGGCGGGAAATTACGCTTCAGGCCGCCAATCTGAACATCGGTATTCTGTATGTCTTGGCGATGGTTTCCCTCAGTGTGTACGGCGTTGTCCTGGGCGGCTGGGCCTCCAATAATCGCTGGGCGCTCTTGGGCGGGATTCGGGGCTCCGCCCAGATGATCTCGTACGAGATTCCGTTGGGGCTGGCGCTCATCGGCGTTGTCCTTGCCTTTGGCTCGCTGGACTTACAGGAGATTACGCGCGCCCAAGGCGCGCTGATCGGCGGTTGGATTCCGGCCTGGGGCATTGTCTATCAACCGGTGGCCTTTCTGATCTTTTTGGCCGCCGGAATAGCCGAGAGCAAACGGATTCCGTTTGATCTGCCCGAAGCTGAGTCCGAGCTGATATCCGGCTATTTCACCGAGTACTCCGGCGCCAAGCAGGCCATGTTCATGCTGGGCGACTTTGTCGAAGCCATTATCGTTGCCGGGCTGATTACCACGCTCTTCTTCGGCGGTTGGCAGATCCCGTTTCTGCTGCGCGACGGATTTCATTTTCCGTGGGGCGGCACTCTCGCCCTGCCCTCACTCCTCGTGACCTTGCTTCAGGTCGGGGCGTTTACGCTGAAGGTACTCTTCTTCTGCTGGCTCCAGATCATGATTCGCTGGACCCTGCCCCGCTTCCGCTATGACCAACTCATCAGCCTGGGGTGGAAAATTCTCCTCCCGCTGGCGCTGGCCAACGTTATGCTGACCGCGTTGATTATTCTCCTCTTCGAGTAAACGCTATGGATTTCGTGACCTTCTTTGCCTTGGCTATTCCGTTGGTCGTGATCGCGATTATGGTCATTGCCCATCCCAGTCCGGTCTATAGTGCCCTCTTTCTGGTCCTGACCCTTTTTCTGCTGGCGGTCTATTTTCTGTTTCTGGACGCTCATATGGTCGCCGCGCTCCAGATCATTGTGTACGCCGGGGCGATCATGGTCCTGTTTTTATTTGTGATTATGCTGCTCAATTTGCAGAGCGACACCCAGCCGACACCGCGCCACGGCCTGGGCCGGGCGGCCATTATTGGCGGCGTCATCCTGGTGGCGGAACTGGGTCTGCTGCTGCAACGCTCCTCGTCCGAGCAGGCCGAGAGCGCCCTGCCCGAGAACTTCGGGACGGTCGAAGCCCTGGGGAGTCAGCTCTTCACCACGTATCTGCTGCCTTTTGAAATCACCGGCATCCTCCTGTTGGTCGCGGTTGTCGGGGCAGTGGTCTTGGCAAAACGATAGAAAGAGTAGATGTATGCGTCTGTTGAGTCCTTTGCGTCTGTTGAGTCCTCTGAGTCCGACCCAACAGACGCAACACACCCAACACACCCCATAGACCCAATACTCTTTGAGGGCGACCGAGCGCACTATGGTTCCAATCAGTTATCACCTCATTCTGAGCGGCATCCTGTTCACCATCGGCGTGACCGGTGTTCTCTTGCGCCGCAATATCATTATTATTTTCATGGCGATTGAACTTATGCTGAATGCCGTCAACCTGTCTTTTGTGGCCCTGGCCCGGCATTTCGGCAATATGGACGGACAGATCATCGTGTTCTTTGTCATGTCGGTGGCGGCGGCAGAGGTTGCGGTTGGGCTGGCTATTATCCTGCTCGTTTTCCGTGGCCGGGAGACGGTCAATGCAGACGAACTCAACCTGATGCGATGGTAAAGCATATGACACAATTACCGAGTTGTAGGGGCAGGCCCCTGTGCCTGTCCTCATTCGACATCACGGGCAACCACAGGGGGTTGCCCCTACATCGGCGGGGATTGGTGCTGTAGAGATGGAACATCCGCACGCGGCTGAAGTCGTCGTCCAGGCGGTCTCGTACCTGCGCTATATTGTCCTCTTTCCTCTGCTCGGAGTGGTGTTCAACCTCTTCTTGGGGCCACGCTATGGCCGACAGGTCGTGAACTGGGTTTCGCCGGGTATGGTCTTCCTGGCTTTTTGTTTTGCGTTTGCGGCCTTTGTCCAACTGCCGGACGGCGGCGCCCTGGTCGATAGTGTCTACCCCTGGATTTACTCAGGCGCCCTACAGGTTGATATTGCGCTGCGGGTTGATCCCTTGTCCGGCACCATGATCATGGTCATCACCGGTGTCGGTTTTCTCATCCACGTCTATTCCGTCGGCTATATGGCCCACGACGAGGATGTGGTGCGCTATTTTGCCTATCTCAACCTCTTCACCACTGCCATGCTGCTGCTGGTGCTGGGCGATAACATCCTGCTGCTCTTCGTCGGCTGGGAAGGCGTCGGGCTGTGTTCCTATTTGCTCATCGGCTTCTGGTATACCGACGACGAAAAGGCCAGTGCCGGGAAAAAGGCGTTTATCGTCAATCGGATCGGTGATGCCGGTTTTCTGCTGGGCCTGTTTCTGTTGTTCTGGAGCCTGGGCGCCCACGGCGTCTGGACGCTGTCGTTCAACGAAATCGCGGCGCACGCCTCGGTGTTGCCGGTGACGACGGTCACGCTGATCTGCCTGCTCTTCTTTGTCGGTGCGGCCGGCAAGTCTGCCCAAATTCCGCTCTATGTCTGGCTGCCGGATGCCATGGCCGGCCCCACCCCGGTGAGCGCGCTCATTCACGCCGCGACCATGGTGACGGCCGGCATCTATCTGATCGCACGGATGCATTTCCTGTATTCCCTGTCCCACACCGCACTAGCCGTTGTGGCCGTGGTCGGAGCCGTTACTGCCCTGTTTGCCGCCACGATCGCCCTGGTACAGACCGATATTAAAAAGGTCCTGGCCTACTCAACAGTCAGTCAGTTGGGCTATATGTTTCTGGGGCTGGGGGTGGGCGCGTATGCGGCTGGCGTGTTCCATGTCATGACCCACGCCTTCTTCAAGGCCCTGCTTTTTCTTGGTGCCGGCAGTGTCATCCACGGCATGAGTGAAGAGCAGGACATCCGTAAGATGGGCGGGCTGAAAAGTAAGATGCCGACCACCTACGGGACGTTTGCCGTCGGCTGTCTGGCCATTGCCGGGTTTCCGTTCCTATCCGGTTTTTTCAGTAAAGACCTCATCCTGGAACACGCCTTTGGGAGTCCACACGGCTCTCCCCTGCTGTGGCTGATTGGTACCCTGGGGGCGGGCCTGACCGCCTTCTACATGTTTCGGTTACTCTTCGTCACGTTCTGGGGAGAAAACCGCTCCGACCCTGAGGTCGCCCGGCATATTCATGAATCGCCCCAGGTCATGACCGTGCCCCTGGTGGTGCTTGCCATCCTGTCTTTGGTCGGCGGCTATTTTACCCTGCCCGAACTGCTCAGCCCGCTCTACGGCCATGCCCATCCGCATGTGTCGCTCCTGGTGAAATATCTGCCGACCCTACTTGGCCTGGGAGGTATCGGGCTGGCGTATCGGCTGTATGTGCAAGACCCCCCTTTTGTCCCTGGTAGAGGAGGGGCCGACCGCCTCAGCCGGCAGTTCGCTGGCCTGCATCGATTGCTGCTGAATAAATACTATGTTGATGAGTTGTACGAAGCGGCGATTGTCCGGCCTCTGCTGGCTGCTTCGGACTGGCTGTGGAAGGTGTGGGATACGGTCGTTATTGACGGCCTGGTCAACGGCACGGCCCAGGTGATTCAGGCCAACGGCTCGGTCTTGCGTTTCTGGCAAACCGGTAATGTCCAGACCTACGCCCTGTCGTTCTGTTGCGGAGCGATCGTTATTCTGGGGTATTATCTGTGGTAAGCCTCATTGTTTTCATTCCGCTGCTGACGGCGTTCTTCCTGTTGGCCCTCAATAAGAATGCGGTGGAGTTGGTCCGTCGAACCGCCTTTGGCGCGTCGCTGCTCACGTTCTTCATCTCGCTCGGCCTGTTCACCGGCTTTGATAGTGAGACCGCCGCGTTTCAATTCGTTGAGCGCTATGCCTGGATTAGCGAATTCGGGATCGAATACTATGTTGGTGTCGATGGCATCAGCCTGTTCCTCGTCCTGCTGACGACGTTTCTTTCGCCGCTGGTGATTCTGTCCACCTGGAGCAGCGTTGAACATCGGGTCAGGGAGTATCTCTTTTTCTTTCTCATCCTGGAAACCGGCATGATCGGGACCTTTGTCGCGGTTGATGTCTTTCTCTTCTACGTCTTCTGGGAAGTCATGCTGATTCCCATGTACTTCTTGATTGGCGTCTGGGGTGGCGAACGGCGCATTTACGCCGCGCTCAAATTCCTGCTCTACACCATGGTCGGCAGTCTCTTGATGCTGGTGGCCATCCTGTATCTCGCCTATCTGCATAATACTCAGCACGGTACGCTCACTTTTGACCTGCTGCGTCTGTACACCCTTGAGATTCCGGTCAGCGCCCAAATGTGGTTGTTCGCCGCATTTGCGCTCTCCTTTGCCATCAAGGTTCCGCTCTTCCCCTTTCATACCTGGCTGCCGGACGCGCACGTCGAAGCCCCGACCGGGGGGTCCGTCATCCTGGCCGGCGTGCTCCTCAAAATGGGCACCTATGGCTTTCTGCGTTTTGCCTTGCCGCTTTTCCCCGATGCCGCCCATGCCGCGGTGCCGCTGATTATGGCGCTCTCAGTGGTTGGTATCGTGTATGGAGCGCTGGTGGCTCTGGTGCAGCCGGATATGAAAAAGTTGGTTGCCTACTCGTCCGTCAGCCACCTCGGCTTTGTCATGCTGGGGTTGTTTGCGTTCAACATACAGGGGATCGAAGGCGCGCTGTATCAGATGCTCGGCCATGGCCTCTCAACCGGGGCTCTCTTCCTGTTGGTCGGCGTGGTGTATGAGCGCCGCCATACGCGGCTTATCAGCGAGTATGGCGGCTTATGGAAACAACTGCCGCTCTTTGCCTCGGTCTTTCTGATTACCATGCTGTCTTCGATAGGCCTGCCGGGCTTGAACGGATTTGTTGGGGAGTTCCTCATCCTCTTGGGGACCTTTCAGGCGAACACGCTGGTCGGTGCGATAGCGGTTTCCGGCGTTGTTCTGGGTGCCGTCTATATGCTGCGTCTGTATCAGCGGGTTGTTTTCGGACCGCTGACGCAGCCGGAGAACGCCAAGCTGACCGACCTGTCCCGCCGCGAGCTAGCCATATTCGTTCCGTTGATCGCCCTGATGTTGCTGATGGGCCTCTACCCCAAGCCCTTCCTCAGCCGGATGGAAAAGTCGGTGGAAGCCACCTTGGCGCGGATTCATCAAACCGCCGATAATAAGTCGGTAGAGTCGGTAGAGTCCATTGGGTCAGTTGAGTCATTGGGTCGGTTGAGTCTTGACCCAACGGACCCCAAAGACCCAATAGACCTAAAAGGGGCGAGTTGAGTATGGACATGACACTCCCCGCCGTTAATTGGCTTTCGGTCCTGCCGACCCTGCTCCTGTCCGCGACCGGTATGCTGGCCCTGTTCTGGGACATCTGGATCAAAGACGATGAGCGTTCTTTGCTCGGCTGGCTGAGCCTGACGGGCATTGTTGTCACGGCGCTGTGCTCCTGGTTGTTGTGGGGCCATAACGATGTTGAGTCGTTCAGCGGCATGTTCGCCCTCGATGCGTATGCCATGTTCTTTAATCTTGTCTTTTGTTTGGTCGCGGGTCTGACGGTGTTGATGTCTCTGAGCTATCTCGAAACCGCAGAGATTCGGCACGGAGAGTATTACGCCCTCATTCTCTTTGCCACGGTCGGCATGACGGTCATGGCTGCCGCCACCGACCTCATTTTTATCTTTCTGGGTCTGGAAACCATGTCGATTGCCGTATACGTCCTGGCCGGGATCTGGCGGCAACATCTCACCTCGCATGAAGCGGCGCTCAAATATTTTCTCCTCGGGGCGTTTGCGAGCGGATTCCTACTATATGGCATTGCCCTGATTTATGGGGCGACGGGCAGCGTGCAGCTCGGACCCATTGCCGAACACGTCGGCACCCAGGGCTCTTCGCCCTTGCTGTTGATTGGCATGGGCCTCTTGATCGTCGGTTTCGGGTTTAAGGTGGCCGCTGTCCCGTTCCACGTCTGGACCCCGGATGTGTACCAGGGCTCACCCACAACCGTCACCGCTTTTATGGCGGTAGGGGTCAAGGCCGCCGCCTTTGCCGCCTTTGCCCGGATATTCCTGCACACCTTGGGCGCGGTCCATGCGGATTGGCAGGGTATTCTGTGGGTCGTAGCCGCCCTTACCATGACGGTGGGAAATATCACCGCGCTTGTTCAGCACAACATCAAACGCATGCTGGCCTATTCAAGCATTGCTCATGCCGGCTATCTCCTGGTCGCCATGGTGGCCGGTAAGGACTTGGGCGGCGCGGCGCTGCTGTACTACCTGGTGGCCTATGGGCTGATGAATCTGGGCGCGTTCGGAGTGATGGTCGCTGTTGGGCGCAGGGGTGAGCCGCATGAAGAGCTTGACGATTATGCCGGCCTCGGGTTTCGTTATCCGGCCCTGGGGATGGCCATGACCGTGTTCATGCTGTCTCTTACGGGGGTTCCGCCGCTGGTCGGGTTCACCGGCAAGTTCTATATTTTCAGCGCCGCGGTGCAGGCCGGCTATATCTGGCTCGCGGTCATCGGCGTGCTGAATAGCGTGGTGTCCGCCTATTACTATATTCGCGTCGTCGTCAATATGTATATGCGTGAGGGCGAGGCTATTGTCGCATTACCCTCCCTCCGTTCCGCGTTAGGGGTGGCCATCCTGATAGCCGCAATCGGCACGGTGCTGATGGGTGTCTTCCCGTCCGCGTCCATGTCTTTGGCCGGAGCGTCGTTTTTGTCGTTAGGATGAGGCCAGCCGCATCCGTAGCCGCTTTGCAGGCTTGCGGCAACTCTGGCCGTTTGCGCGCCGGCGGGGAAGTGGTATGCGAGCCAGGATGCTGACCGACTTCCTGACGGCTTTACACTTTCTCACCATCATCCGGACGAAAAGAGAACTATCTTTTGATGCAATGGCTTGTCGGCGGTCCGCAGTCTTTTTCCCGCTGATTGGGCTTCTTATCGGTGCATTGGTCTGGGGGGTAGACTACTTGCTCCGGCCCGTACTCCCAACGACACTACTGAGCATCCTTCTCGTTGGGTTGCTGGCCGTGGTGAGTCGAGGAGTTCATCTTGATGGGGTGGTGAAGAGCGCAGACGCGCTGTTTGGTGGCTCGGACCCAGCGCGGGGAACCTCTGCGCGTGGACTGCTTGGCGTCCTGGCCCTTTTTGTTATTCTGGTATGCAAAGTCCGCGCCTTGGATCTGTTGCTCGGCGGCTATCGAGACATCGCTCTCTTGCTCGGACCTATGCTGGGTCGGTGGGCGTGCGTGGTGATGGCCTATAGCTCCCGTCCTGCTCGGGACGAGGGGCCAGGCACGACATTTGTGCATGGTGTCCAGTTCAATGAGTTTGCCCTCGCCAGCCTCATCGCTCTGGGAGTCTTGTTCACGCTGATTGAAATTGCTGGGATTGCGCTGGTTCTGCCCCTGGGCGGACTGATCATCGGCTTTACGCTATTCTGCAATCGTCGCCTGGGCGGCGTCGCCGGAGACCACTGGGGGGCGATGGCGGAACTCGTCGAGACCGCCGCCTTCTGCCTCTTCGTCCTCCTCGCCAGAGGGGGGACGACCGCTGCCCCCGTGTAGATAACCGGGGCGATGATGAGGGCGGGGAAAGCCTCAACGCGACGCTTTCCCCATCCGCTTATGTTGTCAGACCAGGGGGAGATCAGATGTCGGCGCGGACAGGAATCTCCGCGCTGAGAGCGACATCAACCAGGGCTTCGCCGTGCTGCGCATAGCGGAGCGTTTGCTCCTCTTTCCACGCCTTGAGCGCTTCACGCATCCGGCCAGGATTGATGCCCAGCACGTCACAAATATTTTCAAAAGAGAAGAACCAGAGTCCATCGGTGGAAACAATCCACTCCTCGGCTTCCTGAAAGAGTCGCCGCTCGTGGGGTTTTTTTGCTAACAGATAGGTCTGGAAACAATGCACTGCATCCTCTAGCATAGCGAGCAGGAGTCGTTTTTCACCCTGTAAGGGTTTACGCCCGAGCAAGGTAAAGTATTGCTCCGGCAAGAGGGTGTCTGGTTCAAACATAGAGCCTCTCCTCCACAAAAAATTGATGGGTAATGGGGGTCGCGTGTAGAGGTGGAAAAATAGCGAAAATTCATCTATAAGTAAAGTGAAAAAATCTTCTTTCCATTATTAGTAATCATGCATATTGAAACACTGAAGGTCTTTTGTGATCTGGCCGAGACAGGCAGCTTTTCGCTTGCCTCCTCAAAAAATTTCATTACCCAATCTGCGGTCAGTCAGCAGATTCGCGGTCTGGAGGAGCGCTACGGCAGAGAACTGGTGGAACGCTCGAAAGGAAATGTGCGCCTGACACAGGCGGGTCAGGTCTTGTATGAGGCGGGCAAGGAGATTGTGCAGAAGTATCGTGAAATCGAAGACGGCATCCAGACCCTCTCACGCTCGGTTGCGGGCACGGTTCGGGTGGCCACGGTCTATAGTGTCGGGCTCTACGAGCTCTCTTCGCCGCTCAAGCGCTATCTACAGACATTTCCCGACGTCAATATCCACCTGGAGTATACCCGTGTCAATAAAATCTACGAAGATGTCAGTCGCGGTGATATTGATCTGGGTATTGTCGCCTATCCGAGTAAGCGGCCCCAGATTCGCCTCACCCCGTTCCGGGAGGACCGGCTGGTCCTGATTTGCGCCCCACAACATCGCTTTGCCTCACTCAAGCGTATCAACATCAAGAAGCTTGATGGCGAGCAGTTTATCGGTTTTGAACGGGATATTCCGACTCGTCGGGCGCTTGACCGTCTTTTCCGGCGGTACGGGATCAAAGTCCAATACATGATGGAAATGGATAATGTCGAAACGATCAAACGCGCGGTTGAAATAGGCGCGGGGATCGCCATTGTCCCCGAGCCCTCCGTTTCTCTTGAAGTCAAGAATGAGACCCTCAAGGTCGTCCAGTTTTCCGGCGAAGTCATCATGCGGCCACTTGGTCTTATTTCCAAACGGGGGCGTCGTTTTACCCAGGCGACCCAAAAGTTTATTGATTTCCTCAACGACAAGCCGGCCCAGCAGTCCCCAGAGTCCTCGGACCAGACTCTCCAAGCCATTGCGTAAGTGGTCGGGCGATGGACGGGATGCCCTCTCCGTTCTCCTCTTGATGGTCCGTACCCGGATAGGTCAATGCGTTGACATGCGGGAGTTACGCTCCGGGTGACTCGACCCGTGCCGACGCATCCTTCAGGTATTCGGAGAATTCGTAGATTCCATATGCCTCCCGTCCCTGCCACACGGTTCGGGACAGCCCAAAGGTGACAGCCAGGGCCGGCCCATCATGCGTATGGCGCACAATGGGAATAGCCGTCAGGGTTTCTCCCTGGCACTCCAGAGATAGCGGGGCAGAGGATGCGAAGGAGACAGAGAAGCGGGTGGGGCGGCCGTGCTCGAAGGCGTATTCGAGCTTCCAGTCTCCGGGGTCCAGCGGCTGTGGATTGCCGTGCTGATAGACAATGCCGGCAGAATGCGGCCCGTCAGGAGTTTCGGCGCGGACCAGGAAAATCCCTAGGTCAGACCCAAAGGGTAACGACAATAAACGGCGCGGCAGGAGTCGGTCGGTTTCGTCAGCTCTGAGCACGTCAACAAAGCCCCAGGCGTTGACCGTATACTCACGGTCCGGAAAAGCCACGCGTCCCTGGAGTTGACAGAGCTGAATAAGGGCAGGACGGCTGGCATTCATCGTAGGAAACAACAACTGCAGGTCCACTTCGGCCGGCTCTATCCAGGAGGCGGCCAACCCGTCTTCGAGGCGAATGAATGCCTGGGGATGGGCAAAGCGCATGAGCGTTCCCCGGTAGCTGATGGAGAGTCCCCTCGGTTGTCGCCGCCACACGCACTGTCCGATCTGCACGTGGCCCTGGTCCGGGCCGCGCCTGTCTTCACCGGTAAAGAGCACCATCTCAGTCCCGCCGAGAGAGAGGAGTAAGCGTCCGGAATGGACAGATGCCTGAGGGTCAAATTCTACGCCTCCCATGACCCCCAAGCCGCTTCTCGGGTCGTGAAAGTGCAAGGCCAAGCGGGTAGGCTCACGCTCCCAGGTCTCAGGCAGTAAAGAATCGTACGGCGTTGCGTCCTCTGCGGGCGGAGCCCCAAGAAAGGAAAGAGCAGAAAAGTCGCGCTCCCCCTTCCGGTCAGGTCCGGCGCCGTTGTGCAGAGAATTGCCTAAGGTCTGGCAAAAGACGCGAACAAAGCGCTCGCGTTCTGGTCCGGGCCAACGCAGACCCACGCCGAGTTCCAACTGGGCGGCGTTAATTTTTCCCTGCACAGTCAGTTCGGCCAGCGTTCGTATCTGCGTAGAGTCATCGTGCAGGAAGCGCGCGCTGAAGACCTGCATGAAATTATTTTTGGCGGCTGCGGCATAGCGTCGTCCAATCGCGACATCGATCTGCTGTTCCTGGGCGGCTTCACAAAAGGGGAGCATGACATCGGAAAAGAACGATACACCCAGCGTCGGTTCCCCCTTGCCCGCTCGGACCAGTTTTCCTACGCGCTGGCGAAGGCCTATCCCCACATCGCACACGGGCTGGACCACGTTCCAGCCATGAATAAAAAAGACCCGCACCGAGTCATGCCGCACCGTCAGCGCTGACAGGAGTTCGACCAGGGCAGCGAGAAACCACGGTGCCTCTTGTTTGACCTGACTCACACGGTTCAAGTCCAACTCGTTGCGGTCGTGCGAGTGGTTGATCAGCGCATAGCTCCGGGTTTGTACGGCTAGGTCGTGAGTGAGCTCGGCCGTATGCAGATCGTTGACCTTGATGCTATCGGTAATCGGAGCGTCAGCCGGGCGGCGGCCTCCGTGTGGAGCGACCAGGACGATGGGGACCTCACCGGCAGTAAACGTCATCCACACGGGCAGGCTGGACTCAAATGAGAACGGCATGGCGCTACTATAACCGATCTCTACGCAAGACAGAACGTCTCCAAGACGAGAGTCTAGCCGCTGACTTCATCAAGCTGGCGCTCCAGATCTGCAACCGCAATGCTGCCCGGCTTCTGGCCGGTTCGCGCCATATCATTGACAACGTGTTGAAGCAGGGCGTTACAGGGGGTGGGGATACCGTGGAGGCGGCCTAGCATAACAATCTCACCGTTTAAAAAGTCAGCCTCAACGGTAGGCAAACCGCGCACCAGACTCTGCCACGACGAACCGCCGGTCCGGGGGTGACCCTCAATATCGGCGAGCTTGATCTGGGATCGTACCCGCGCTTGTAATTCATCCTCGGGCACAAACTCAATGCCCGCCGCCTGGTAGCAGGCCAGGGCTTCGGCGCGGAGCGCTCGAATAATTTTTCGTGAGCGTGCCGCAAAGCCGCACGCCGCCTGAAAGGCATTGCGCACATTACTCAGCAGCTTGGTATATTTCCAGCGCATGATGTCGGGGGCAGGCGTAGCACTAAAACCGCAGGTGGTCAGATCTTGCGTCACCTGGGTGATGAGCGGATCAACCCCGTTGGGGTAGCATCCGGCATCCAGAATACCGCCAACGGGCTCGGCATGATTCAGCACCAGCCCCGGTTCCAAATAGGTGGCTGGCATCCAGACAACCATGCCGTAGACGTGCGTAAATCGGCGAATGGCTAGGCGCTCATTGTCCACCCCGTTTTGACCGCAGACGACGGCAAGGTCCCGGCCTCCCGCGCGCTCAAGGTCGCGCAGCGCCATTTCCGTATCCTGGGACTTCATCGTCAGCAACACCACATCGTCCGGGCTAAACGCAATCTCCTCGGGATGGCTGACCGCACGGATTGTGAGTTGAAACGTTTCCTGAGGGGTCTTTAATGTCAGTCCTTTGGATTGGATGGCGTGTAAGTGCTCACCCCGGCAGATCAGAAGCACCTCATACCCGTGCTGAAACAGCCGCGCCCCAATGGCCCCGCCGATGCCACCCGCTCCGTAGACGATGTAGCGCATGGGAATCTTCCCCTCCCTCTATAGACTCAGGGGCAGATTTTATCGTTCACCCATGCGTCTAGACACCCCATACCGCAGGGCGAGCGGAATACTCCCTGCACAGCCCGGTCGGATTGACATTGCCCTGTCAACCACAGGATAATCACAGCCACCAAGGAGGGGAGACAGCATGGCACAGGATGCAACACCAAGCGCAATTTTTTCGGCAGACTCGCACACCATAGAGCCGGCGGATCTCTGGGTGCAACGCGTGGACCGGGGCTTTCGAGACCGGGCGCCGCGCGTCATCAAAGACTATCAAGATAAGCAGGGCAGCTTTTTTGTTGCGGAAGGTCTTGTCCCCTTTCCCGTGGGTGGCGGGTTTGCCGCGGGTAAGGATCCCAAGGATCTGGCCACCAATCAGAACGTCGGCTACGAGCAGGCGCGTCCGAGCGGTTGGGATCCGGTCGAGCGGCTCAAGGATCAGGATATCGACGGGGTCGAGGGAGAAGTGCTGTACACGACCCTCGGCATGTTCCTCTTCCACCTCAAAGACGCCAACCTTCAGTGGGCGTGCTTCCGGGCCTATAACGACTGGATAGCCGAATTTGTCAGTCACGCCCCCCAGCGCCTGATTGGTTTGGGTCTGATTGCCATGCAGGATGTCGAGCAGGCCGTAGGCGAGTTGCAACGCGTGGCCAACAAAGGCTTGCGCGGGATCATGATCAACGCGACCTCTCCCCGTGAGGTGCCCTACAGCGATGCCTCCTTTGATGCGTTCTGGGCGGTCGCCCAGGATTTGAACCTGCCGGTCAGCCTGCATATTCTGACCGGCAAGCAAAACATCCGGCTCAAAAAGGGACGGGTTGCCTCAAATATGTCCATTATTCACGAAGTCCAAAATTCGTTGACCGATCTGATTTATAACGGTGTGTGCGAGCGCTTTCCCAGGCTGAAGCTGGTTTCCGCAGAAAACGATATCGGCTGGATTGCCCATTATCTGAGTCGTCTGGACATCTCGTCCGAAACGCTCAAGTATGTGGACCCAACCCCGAATACCCTCCTGCCCAGCGAGTATTTCAAACGGCAGATATATGCCACCTTTCAAGACGACCGGGCCGGAGTCATGACTCATGAGTTGAGCGGTGCCGACAATCTGATGTGGGCGTCGGACTTTCCCCACCGCGCCTCAACCTGGCCCCGATCACGAGCAGTGATAGAGCAGAACTTTGCCGGCATTCCCGCCGAGATCAGGCGCAAGATTACCTATGAGAATGCGCGGCGCTTATACGGATTATAAAAGGAGCCGGTCTCCACTTCTCCCCGTCTAGGTCAGGATATCCTTTTCTCGGAGCGCGGCGATCTCGTCCTGACTCAGGCCGACGACGTCGGTCAGAACCGCATCCGTGTCCTGGCCCAGGCAGGGAGCCGGACGCCGGATCTCACACGGGGTACGAGACATGGTCCAGGGTATGCCCATATGTCGGCGGGTACCCACCTCCGGGTGCTCCAGTTCCACAAAATAATCCCGTGCGCCAACGTGCGGGCTGTTGACCATATCTAGGGCATCGAGCGCCGGATAGGCGGGAATACCGGCGTTTTGCAGCGCCTGGGTGGCCTCGTCCGCCGTGCGTTCCTGAGTCCAGGCCGTGACGATTTCTTCCAGTGCCGCCTCATTTTCCTTCCGCGCGGCAAGGCTGGCAAAACGTGTGTCCGAGCTGAGCTCGGGCTGACCCATAACCTCGCACAAGCGTTGCCACTCCGCCTCGTCCCGGACTGACAAGCTGACCCAGCGGTCGTCGCCTTTGGAGCGAAAGACACCGTGGGGGGCCATATGGGGGTCGCGATTCCCCATCCGTTCGGGTTGGGTGCCGTTCATGCTGTAGTCCATGAGGGCTTCGGGCAGTAACATGATCGCCGCTTCCCACTGGGAGAGGTCGATATACTGGCCCTGTCCGGTTTTTTCACGGTGGAGCAAGGCAGCCATAACGGCAAACGTGGCATGGACGCCACCGTTGGGATCACCGTAGGAAAAACCCGCCATCATGGGCGGACCGCCGACATAGCCGGTCAGGGCCGACAGGCCACTCTGGGCGACCTGCGGCGGGCCGTAGGACACAAAGTCTTTTTCCGGTCCGCTCGTTCCATAGCCGGGGAGAGAGACCATGATGATGTCGGGCTTGATGCGGCGCAGAACGTCATAGCCCACCCCAAGTTTTTCCATCACCCCGGAGGCAAAATTATTCATCACGATATCGCTCTTTGAGACCAGCGTTTTCGCAATATCAATGGCTTCCGGGGCTTTCAGGTCCAGGGTGAGGGAGCGTTTGCCCTGGTTGTATTGGTTAAAATAGCCCGCCCGGTTCACACCCGATTCATTGTCCGGCCAGGGCGGAATAAGACGCGACGGACATAAGCGTTTTGCGCTTTCGATCCGAATGACCTCTGCGCCCAGGTGGGCCAGTTGCAGGGCACCATAGGGGCCAGCCCAGGCCCAGCAAAAGTCAGTAACACGGATTCCATCCAACGGCGGTCGGCTCATGATCTTCTCCTTGTGTTTTTTCCTAGACGGCACCGGCTTGCTGAAGCGCGGCCATATCCTGGTCGGTCATGCCCAGTTCGGCATAGACCTCGGCGTTATGCTGGCCCAGACACGGGGCCGGGCGGCGCAGTTCCCACGGGGTTTCCGAGCAGATATGGGGTGCGCCCGGATAGGTCAGGCTACCCGCTTCGGGATGATCGAGCTGGACAAAAAAGCCGCGGGCGTTGAGATGTTCGGAGTTCAGCAAATAGCCCATGGTTGAGACCGGAGCAAACGGAATGCGGCGCGCCTGCGCCTTGAGATACAAGTCCTGGACGGTGAAATCCTTGACCCAGTCCTGGATGAGCAGTTTGAGCGCGTCCCAACTCTCGCCCCGCTTCAGCCGATCCTCGAAAATCGGCTCCGTGGCCCACTCCGGATTGTCCATCAGATCAACAAACGAGTGCCAGTGATGCTCCTCCACACAGCAGATGAATATCCAGCCGTCTTTGCATTCCAACAGATCCAGCGGTTGGATCGGTTTATGACCCAGCCGCGTCACCGCCATACCGGCATAGGAGGCCATCATGGTGCCGAACTCCGAGATGCCCATCAGGCACTCCTGGACGGAGAACTCGACATGCTGGCCCAACCCGCCGCGCAGCTTGGCAAACAGGGCACCGAGCGACGCCACTGCGGCATGCACTCCGGCTGTAAATCCGGACTGCTGGCCAAATGCCTTGAGCGGCGGTAGATGATCGGTGCCCGGCCCTCCGCCGTTCAGAAAGCACAGCCCGCCCGCATTCCACAGGGTGAGGTCGGACGCCTCATACTCCGCGTGCGGCCCCCGGAGGCCGAACGGAGTAATTGAGGTCATGACCAGGCCGGGGTTGATAGCCGCCAGGCGACCGTAGTCCAGACCAGTGGCCGGCATGTGCTTGGGATGGACATTATGGATAAGCAAGTCCGCGTCTTTGACAAGGCGCTGCAAGACCTCTTGGCCCTGGGCCTGTTCCAGGTCGAGTGTGATCCCGCGTTTATTGGTGTTCAGGAAAAGATAGAGTCCGCTCTTTTCCGCGTGTGGCTCTCCGCCTGGAAACGGACCGCGCTGACGGGCCGCGTCCCCCACGTGCGGTGACTCAATTTTAATGACTTCTGCACCCATGTCGGCCATGAGCTTGCTGGCGTAGGCGGCAGAGACCATCTCTCCGCATTCAATGATCCGAAAACCTGATAAGGCACCCGGCATACTCCCTCCTTCTTTCCGGCCGGCTGGTCGGGTAGCTCCGACACAGCAGAGTCAGACTCTAGTAGGCTGCTGGTGTCACGTCAAGCTTGACTCCGGCCCAGGCACGCAGTACTCGAAGAGGAAACGTGTCCTCCAATTGATACTCGCTGTTGACACGTTTACTCTTTGTGGTGCGGACATGGAGCTGATCGACATTTACTTGCGGGTTGAGCGGGCCGATATTGCGCTCATCAAATGTGTCATTGAGTCCTACGAAGAATTGGGTATTGTCCGCACGATTGACAATACCAAGGCTATTATCGTGCTCCTGATCGTACCGGACTTTATCGATGACGCCTGGGCCGCGCTTGAATCGCTGCGTCAGTATATGGACTGGCACCAGGTCCCCCGTCCGACCGCGTCTGATGACTGGTTGATGGAGAAGATGCATCCGGAGACGACGGGTGCAGCGTAAGGCGGGTCATCGGCCCATCCTGCTCCGTGTCTCCCCCCGATCGACTATGGCCAAACACTCCGAGTGGGTCACCGCAAGTGAAATCGGCACCTACGTCTATTGCGAGGAGGCCTGGCGGCTGACGCATGGACTCAAAATCCCGCCGGGTAGTGTGCGGGCGCTCCGCCGGGGCACGGAAACGCACGCCGCATGGCAACGGGTTGAACGTCTGACCGCTCGGCTCATGCGAGCCGCTCTCATCGTGGCGGCTCTCGCCCTGGCCGGTATCCTGCTGCGTGCATACCTATCGTGATGGTCATCCTGACGCTCCTGCTCAGCCTCTCCGTCCTGCTCTTTGTGGTTGCCCTCATAGGTCGCCGCCGGGCGGGCTTTGGCTACGGTAAGACCATCAGCCACGATGACGTGCGGCTGTCTTCCGAGCGCTATATGCTCCGCGGGCAACCGGACCGCATTGTCCAACGCGGTCGATATTTTATTCCGGAAGAAAAGAAGTCCGGACGACAGATGAGCGAGAGCTATCAAGCCCAACTCGGGGTGTACTTGGTACTGGTCGAAGAAGAGTACGGCGTCCGACCCCCCTACGGCCTCATCATTTTGAGAGACGGCGAGCGGGTCAAGGTGAAAAACACGCGCCGGCTGCGCTCACGGGTGACTGGCATTGCGGACCGCATTCGAGCGCATCGCCAGCAACTCGACCAACCCCTCTCCCCACCCACCGCGCCCGCCAAGTGCCGAAACTGTAGTCAGCGGCAGAATTGCGAGCAGCGGCTGGTGTGAAGGATCAAGCCCGTTGCTCAAATTGTCATAGCATACTAGATTTAGTATATCATGACAGAGGAGGCTCCATTAAAGCAGGTCATTTGGCTTGGCCCTACCAGGAAAATACTCCAGCGTTTCCCTTTACCTGTGCGGAAAACCGTTGGCTTCGCCCTCTATCACGCACAAAAAGGGGCAAAGCATGAATCGGCCAAGCCACTACGAGGCTTTGGAGGAGCGGGCGTACTCGAAGTGGTGGAAGACCATAAGGGGGATACGTACCGTGCCATCTACACGGTGCGCTTTACCGAGCGGATTTATGTCCTGCATATGTTCCAAAAGAAAGCCAAGCAGGGAATCAAAACGCCAAAACAGGATATCGACCTCATAAAGCAACGACGCAGAGAAGCTGAGGCGTTGCAGAAGGCAGGCGGAAAATGACACGAACAAAGAGTGCGACGAACCCCATTGAATATGAAGAGAGCAGCGGCAATGTCTTTGCGGACATTGAGCTTCCCAACCCAGAGGAACATCTGGCCAAGGCGGAGCTTGCCTTTCAAATCTGCCAGATAATCCGGGAACGGAAGCTCACTCAGGTCAAAGCCGCCAAGCTGCTCGGTATTAAGCAGCCAAATGTCTCTGCCCTCATGAAAGGCCATTTGGATGGGTTTTCGGCTGAACGCCTGTTTCGCTTTCTCAATAAGCTGGATAAGTCCATCGAAATTGTTATCAGGGACAAACCGCGTCAGTCCAAGCATGCCGGGGTACGCGTGGTGGTCGATGCCGCGTAGCGGTTTTTCCTTCTTCGTGCAGGGATATACCGTTTGGACGCCATTCAGTCTCCGACCTCGGGTCCTTTGGGTCGTGCCAACGCGTCGGCGTGCGCTCTTTCTGGTGTGATGTTCGCCAGCAACTCATCCTCGGTATAGGGAAAACGGAACGCGCCTTTCTCTTGAATAGCCGGCTTGACGATCATGCCCTCTTCGGTCACATCGACAACAACCTTGGTGCCGGCTTTGAACTGGGGTAAGGCCGCCATAATGCCGGTCACACGCAAGGCTAAGCTGTTCCCCCACTTTTTGATTTCCGTTTCAACTTTCATGACTCCCCCGACTCTTCACTGAGTACGCAGGAAAGTGTATCCGGTGTAGATACGTTTTCAAGACCTCTCTCATACCAATTCGTTTTTGGATGCCGTGCTTTGACTTCTTCTGAAACGTATGGAGTACGTACACCGCACCGGCCAGCTTCACGGCGTAGACCCCACGGTAAGCATCCGTGTCATAATCGGAGACAATCTCTAAGATACCGGCCTATCAAAAGGCCATTACTCGTCCTCATTCTCCACCTCCGCCCCTTCACTGGCTTCCTTTCCAAACATATAGGCCACCCCGATACTGAGCACATACAGCAGGAGCAGCGGGCCGGCGAGGAGCATTTGGGAGATGGCGTCGGGTGGGGTGAGGATGGCGGCCAGGATAAAGACGCCGACCGCGGCGTAACGGAATGCGCCGATGAGGGTATGGTGGGTGATGAGACCCACGCGCGCAAAGAAAAAGGCGAAGACGGGCAGTTCAAACGTGACCCCAAAGGCGAGCAGCGTTCTGGCCGTGAAGGTCAGATACTCGCTGATCTTTAAGGTTGCCTGTACCCCGATGCTGCGGAACTCTCCCAGAAAAAACGCATACGCAATCGGCAGGACGACGGTATAACAAAAGCCGGCCCCCAGCACGAAAAAAAATGAACAGAATATGACAAACGGCCATACGTAACGGCGTTCCTGCGGGTATAAGCCTGGCGCAACGAACTGCCAGAGCTGGTAGAAAATAGCGGGACTGGCGCCAAAGAGTGCCGCAATAAAAGCGACCTTGATTTTCGTAAAGAACGCCTCGGTCGGGCTGGTGCCAATCAGCGAATGGGGGTCGGTCGTGATGTGATGGAGGGGCTGAGCGAGAAAATCAAACAGCACATTGGCAAAGAAATAGGCTGGCAGAAAGACAATAAAGACGGCGAGCAAAGACCGAATGAGGCGGTTGCGCAGCTCATCCAGATGTCCGGTGAGCGGCATGGACCGGTCGTCATAGACCATGTCCTAGTTGTCCCCTCCGGTGCCTGCTTTCTTTTCTGGCGTTTCCGAAGATCGGGGCGAGGCGGAAGAGGCCGTCGGCAGAGTCGTGGAGTTCGGCTGCGCGTTGCGTTCGGCGGCCCGCATTTCTTCGTCCAGCATGATCTGGGCATTATCGAGCTCTTCGGTGACCCCGCTTGTTGCCCGGCGCAACTCGGCAAAGGCTTTACCCAAGCCGCGGGCCGCTTCGGGCAGGCGCTTTGGGCCGAGGACGATCAGCGCCACGACCAGAATCACCACCAATTCCGGCATCCCGATTCCAAACATATTTGCCTCTCGGGTTACAAAAGAGTAAACGTGTCCAGCATTGTATGTCTAGTGGAGGACACGTTTACTCTTCGTAGTATAATCGAAAAACCGGCGCAAGTTATGGACAGGGTACGGGAGAGGAACACTCTCCCGGCCCGGTAAGGAGCGATCAATGTTACAGACAGGCATCGTGCTGGACGCACGCTATCAGGACCACAACCCAGGTCCGGGTCATCCGGAACGGGCGGAGCGGATCGGTACCCTACTCAGTCGCTTCGCGTCCTATGAGCGTGACGGGTTGAAGCGGTTTGAGCCCAGACGGGCGACGCATGAGGAGATCGCTTTGGTCCACGACACCAGCTTGATTGGCCAGGTCGCCGCCTCTGCCGGTCTTGAGGCTGCGGCCTTTGACGCGGATACTCGCGTGTCCGCACAGTCGTATGAGACGGCCCTCCTCGCCACGGGCGGTCTGTTGACCATTCTGGATGCGGTCATGGAGGGCGAAGTGGACAACGGCTTTGCCTTGGTGCGACCGCCCGGCCATCATGCCGAACGCAACCGGGCCATGGGCTTTTGCCTCTTCAACAGCGTTGCGGTTGGAGCGCAGTATCTGCGGGAACGCTTTGGGCTGAGCCGGATTCTGGTGATGGATTGGGACCTGCATCACGGCAATGGCTCTCAGCACAGTTTCTACGATGACCCTGGTGTGTTGTACGTCTCGACCCATCAATACCCGTACTACCCCGGCACAGGAGCCGCCGAAGAAGCCGGCCAGGGCAGCGGCGAGGGCTATACCGTCAACCTGCCGCTCAGCGCCGGCTGGGGAGATGCCGCCATTGTGCCGCTCTTTGAAGAGGTGATCGATCCTATTTGTCGGCAGTTTCAGCCCGAGTTCGTGTTGATCTCCGCCGGCTTTGACGCCCACACTCGTGACCCCCTCGGCGGTCTGACCGTCACGACAGAGGGCTTTACGGCCCTGGCACGCATCCTCCTGCGCGTGGCGCGAGATCAGGCCCAGGGCCGTTGTGCCGCCATTCTCGAAGGCGGATACGATCTGGAAGGGCTGGAAACCTCAGTGATCCACGTTCTGGACGAAATGGACGGTACCCGGCTCGACCAGCCGGTCACCGCCTATGAACGTCAGGGCCTGCTCCCCAACGTCCGGGCCGTACAGCAGCGCCATTGGGAGTTGCCGGCGGCTGGCTGAAGTCTACTTCAGGCGGGTTTCAAATTCAGCCTTAAAGCGCTGGACGATTTGGCCTTTATCGAAAGTATATGCGCTATCTTGTTTGATACATTCGAAATAGTCTGACGAATCAACCTCTGGCAGATTCCTGCTAAAGAAGTTTCGTGTTTCTTCCAGCATAAACGTTACAAAGTGCGGGATCAGGTTGAGCACTTCGCCTATGATGACAGCGTGCTCTCTCTCAGGAGCCCAGAGAATTTTCAAGGGATTCTCGTTGTGTGGACCAAATCCAGACCACCCAAATTTCGGGAAATTCGTCTTCTGCCGCCATACTCGATACGAGTTAGACTGATAAGTATACAAGCACTGATCCGTTAGAACCACCATGAACAGACTTAATATGAAACGAGGCCGATATTCTTCGGGAATTGGCGAAAGATCATCTGACACGCTTTCCCAGTTCTCTCCTCCAAAGAATACAACGGAATCATTCCGCATGATGTGGTCGCGAACGATCTGGTTCGGTCTGCGGAACTCCAATAATCGAAGTTGACTTGGAAATGTATTATAGAAGTAGTCGCGCACCATCCCTCCTATCTAACCATTAACAAGCCCGGACTGATTTCCAAGAAACCAAAGTCAGCCAATGGGTGATACTCGAATCGTCTTCTCTGTCCGATATTCGTCCACCTGGACAGCAACACGAAAGAGTTGCCTAACTTGATCTCTGTGGACTCATCCGTCTCTCGCACACCAACTATGTGGTAGACGCGATCCACACCTTCTTCCTCGATCCAGAATGGGGCCAAATACCGTGCGTCATTGGCCTCTAGTTGGGGAACACCGAGTTGCCGATTTATCCAAACAAGGTCTCCGTGCGATACATCAAGCCGGAATTCTGGAGTTTCTGGGACCACTATAACGTTAGGCATGTTCTCCTCAACCATACCCTTGGCACGGGCGATGTCGCCCAGCGCCTTGGCAATGAACGCAGCATCCCCATTTGCCTCCTCAAAACATGCCTCCAGATAAGCAGCCATTTCCTCCGGCGTGCGAAGGTGTTTGGCGACATCGTAGGGAGAAGTAACCGTTTTCGTCATGGTGCGTACCTATAGATTTCGAGCGAGGCGTAGGGCCGTCTCGATGTCACTAGTCTGAGTGCGTTTATCCCCGCCAGCTAAGAGAATCACGAGCCTTATAAGTAGACATCGATGGTGTCTAACTGCCTCGCAGTTCAAGCCCGCCAACTGAGGCAAGCGGCATAATGTCTCCTCTTAGTCACGCCGGCTGGTGTTCTTGCACAAACTCATCCACCAAGCGGTTAAAAACCACCGGTTGTTCAAAATACGCGGAATGGCCAGCCTTGGGGACGGCCACAAAACGTGCCTGCGGAATACGAGTCGTCATGCTTTGCATGGCGGGCGGTGGAGCCAGTACGTCTTCTTCTCCAACCACAAGCAAGGTGGGAATTCCGTGCTCAACAATGGGCGTAGCGTTGGTGTGCAAGTTCATCAGCGTTGGAACGAGATTAGGAGAAATGTGCTGATTCAGAGCTGAGATCTGTTTATAGAGAAAACACAGCGCTGGTTCACGCTCAGGAAAAGACAGGGCGTACGCGCTGGTGAGAAGCTGGGCCAGATTGCCCTGTGCGCGTTCACGCAGGCTGGCGCGCGTTTGATCGATCTCCGGCGTTTCAATACCCGCGGTGGTGTCGCACAAAATAAGCGCGCTGGTACGTTCGGGACAGGCCGCGGCAAAGCCGCATACCGTCCAGCCGCCCATGGACTGCCCCACAAGTGCCGCTCTCTGAATCCCAAGATGATCAAGTAAGCCGGTCAAATCCTCAACAAACGCCTGCGGGCCCGGGCCAGTGGCTGCATCGCGGGAATAGCCGAAGCTCCGATGGTCAAAGGTGACAACCTGATACGTTTTGGAGAGCACCGGAACTTGCTGCCACCAACTGAGATGACTCCCTCCTCCACCATGCGCCAACACCAGGGCTGGGCCCGTTCCGTGGGTTTCATAATACAGTTCAATCCCATTGACTGAGGCAAACGGCATACTGTCTCCCTAGTCCTGTGCCGACCGCTCGGCATGAATCTCTGCGTGCGAGGCGATGACGCGCTCTGCTTTGAGGTGAGCGATTTGCTGGTCGGAATAGTTGAACAGGCGGCGCAGAACGCTATCCGTATGCTCACCCAGTAGCGGGCCTGGGGCGGCTACGTGGCCTGGTGTCTTCGAGAGCTTGAATGGCGGTCCGTCGAGTATGATGTCCTCTGTCCCTTCGACTCCGCTCAGGACAGGCTTCCCGTTTTCCTGGGCCGGCAACTGCGCCCAATAGCCCCGAGCCCGCAGTTGGGGGTCGCGGTCCAAATCTTCCCCGTTGGCAACCACGCCAGCGGCGATACCGGCTTCTTGCAGGCAGGACATGACTTCTTCTGCCGTATGCTGTTGTGTCCAGGCTTCAATATACCCGTCCAAAGCGTCTTGATGTTGGAGACGGTCTGCAAGGCTGGCAAAGCGTGCCTCGCGCGTCCAGGCCGGCTGCCCCAAGACACGGCACAGACTCTGCCATTCTGCGTCGGTGAAGACGGCAACCGCGCACCAGCGGTCGTCGCCCTTGCAGCGATACACCCCGTGCGGAGCCGCCGGGGCTTCCTGGGAACGATTGCCGACCGGCTCACTAGGCGTCTGATTATTCAGAATGTCGAGCAAGCCCGGTCCGACCAGGCTGGAAATTGCCTCAAACTGCGCGAGGTCAACGAATTGCCCCTGGCCGGTTTGTTTGCGATGCCACAGGGCCATCAATACGGCCAGCGCGCCGCTATAGCCGCCGGTCATGTCCGCGTACGAATAGCCCCAGCCGGCCGGCTCGTGACCGGGATGACGCATCTGGAGCGTATAGCCGGACAAGGCCTGGAGCGTTGGTCCATAGCTGACATAATCCTTGTGCGGTCCGGTATGCCCGAAGCCGGACATGGAGACCGCGATAATATCGGGCTTGATTTTTTTGAGGCTGTCGTAGTCGAGCCCCCAGTTGCGCATGACCCGTGCGCTGAAATTATCGACCACGACATCCGATATAGCCGCGAGTTTTTGGGCGATCTCAATCCCCCGCGGATCGGCCATATTGACAACCGTACTCTCCTTGCCTCGGTGCAGATTGCCGGAAAAGCCGCCACGCCGCGTCCCCAGATCGAGCGTATCGCGTCGCTCGATTTTAATGACCTCGGCCCCCTGGTCGGCCAGGATACGGACCGCGACCGGACCGGCGACCACCCAAGTGAAATCAAGAATGCGGATGCCTTCGAGCGCGCGCCGGCTTTTTTGTGAGGGGGCCATGGGGCAACCTAGACCGCCTCGGAGATATCTTCCTTGGCCGACTCGGAGGGCGGAAAGAGCAGCGAGGCAACGATCGTCGCGGTCAGGACAAGCGCGATCACGCCCAGAGAGAGGCCAATCGGGATGGGATACACGTCGACCAGGAGCATTTTGACGCCAACAAAGCCCAGCACCACACCGAGGCCGATGCGTAGGTAGACAAACAGATCGAGCACGCCGGCAATCAGGAAGTAGAGGGCGCGCAGGCCCAGAATGGCAAAGACGTTTGAGGTGTAGACGATGAAGGGGTCGTCGGTGACGGCAAAAATGGCCGGAATCGAATCGATCGCAAAGACCAAGTCCGTGCTTTCTATGGAAACGAGGACGACCAAGAGGGGGGTGGCAAAAAGCTTCCCCTGATGCCGGACCAAGAAGTGTTGGCCTTCGTATTTGTCCGTGACCGGCAGCACCCGCCGCAGGAGTCGAATCGCGGGATTATCCTCGGGGTCGGATTCAGTATCCTCGGAGATGGCAAGCTTGATCCCGGTGAAGATCAGGAAGGCTCCGAAGAGATAGATGATCCAGTGAAAATAGTGTAGCAGCGTCGCTCCGAGGGCAATGAAAATCCCGCGCATGATGAGCGCGCCCAGAATCCCCCAGAACAGAACCCGATGCTGGTAGGCCAGGGGAACGGAAAAATAGGAGAAGATCAGCAAGAAGACAAAAATATTGTCCACGCTGAGTGATTTTTCGATCAGATAGCCGGCGAGAAATTCCAGGGCCGGCTCCGAGCCGCTGGTATAATAAATCCAGGCGTTAAAAACCAGGGCGAGGCCGATCCAGACCGTGCTCCAGATACCGGCCTCCTTGCGCGACACTTCACGCGCTTCACGATGAAAAACCCCCAGGTCCAGGAACAGCAAGACGAGAACAATAAGGGTGAAACCGATCCAGAGGCCGATGCCGGATGCCATGCTTATGCTCGTGGGTTTAGCCGTCTGTAGCAGTCAGGTTTTCGTAGATTTCCTGGTAGCGGGAGGCTGCCTGATCGATAATCTCCTGCGGCAGATGCGGAGCGGGGGGGCGGCGGTCCCAGCCCAGGGAAATCAGATAATTCCGAATAATCTGTTTGTCATAGCTGTCCTGAGATTTGCCGGGCTGATAGTTTTCGATCCGCCAGAAGCGCGACGAGTCCGGCGTAAAGGCTTCATCAATAAGAATGAGCTGACCATCGCACTGGCCGAACTCGAATTTGGTGTCCGCCAGGAAGAAGCCTTTGGTTTCCGCATAGGCATGGGCGTTCTTGTACAGGGCTAGGCTGAGGTCCCGCACCTGAGCGGCCAGGTCCGCGCCGATTAAGCGTTCGACTTCCGCAAAGGCAATATTCTCGTCGTGCTCGCCCTGCGGGGCTTTGGTTGAGGGGGTAAAGATGGGCTCGGGCAACCGGGCGCTCTCCTCTAGTCCTGAGGGCAGCGGAATGCTGCACACGGTTCCACTCGCCCGGTATTCCTGCCAGCCGGACCCGGCCAGATAACCCCGAACGATACATTCGACCGGTAGCGGTTCCGCTTTTTTGACCAACATGGAGCGACCGGCCAGACTGTCACGAGCAGACTGAAAAATAGCCGGAAACGTATCCACGTCAACCGAAATGAGGTGGTGTGGCACGATGTCGGTCAGGCGGTCAAACCAAAAGCGGGACACCTGGGTCAGGACACGCCCCTTGCCCGGTATGCCTTCGTGCAGCACGACATCAAAGGCCGAGACCCGGTCGGTTGCCACGATCAACAGATAGGCGTCGGTTTCGTAAATATCACGGACTTTTCCGCGACGGGGTGGAGGGAGTCCCTCGACACTCGTTGTCAGGATAATGGGTTCGTTCATGGTGCTGTTTTCTCTCTCCCGGATAAATACAATACGATCAAAACGGACAATACTGTCATTCTAGCAGACTCACGGTTCTTCTCTACATCCCCCGGAACCTAGCTGTCCTTTTGCTCGGGCTCAGCCTGCCCGAGCTGAAACGTGACCAGCTCCTTTTGCTCCACAATTTTCTCGCTCATCAGATCGGTGGTGGTACTTTTTACCATGCCGACGCCGGGGGCGTACCATTCTGTATAGTGAAAACCGCGTCCGCTCGTCCGGACAAGTTTGGTCTCCATCCGCAGACAGGCGGTGTACGCCCCGGCCGCGACCACCACCGGCTTCTGCTCCGGTCCAAAACGGTAGAGCGTCGAGAGCTGAGCCTCCTCGCCCCATTCGCCGACCCAGACCTCTTGCCACTCCCCACTTGGGGGTGCGCTCCGGCTGGCGAAGTCGAGCGGCAGGACGGGGGCAAACGATTCGCCTATGGTCCCGGTTGAAATCAAGATCGTGCGCTCATTATTGCCGTAGACATGATTGGTATTTCGGACCAGGTAGCCCTCATGGGGGTAGTATAAGACCGGCAGGATATCCTTCGGCGCAGTTGGCGTGACACCGGGGTGGGCTTCATCCAGTACCATAGCGTTAAGCTGAAGACGGGGGATATGTTGATGTCCCTTCACTTCCACGCTGAGTTCTGCCTCGGTCTCATACCACGCGCCGGACAGCCGATAGACCCAGCGGCTGCCGAGCCTGTGGGGGAAGAGGGTAGCGACTTGTTGCCAAGCGCTAAAAAGAGGAGCCGTATCCCGCATCTGCCGGTCGAGGGAGGACACGGTTCCTCTTTCAGGAGAAGCGGTCTCAGAAGAGGAAACGTGTCCTTCACTAGACATGCGATGCTGGACACGTTTACTCTTTTCTCCGGTATGCAGGGTATCTGTTCGAATGGAAATCAGACTGGCCAGGATGAGAAGACCGACGATCACGGGTATCGGCTTCACTTTGATAGAATCCTTTCGTTTTGTATTGCCCCTGACTATTCAGACCATGGGGTATTCTAGCTCAAATCACGCCAGCCTGCTTCAAGGCTGAGAGGCGGTCTGCCTCAAGCCCGAGCTCGTTGCCATAGACCTCGGTGTTATGCTCGCCCAGGAGGGGCGGACGGCGGGCAATGCGCCATGGCGTCGCTGTAAAGTGAATGGGACCGCCAGGGTATCGCACCGTGCGGCCTAACTCCGGATGCTCGATCGTGGAGAAAAAACCTCGGTCGTTCAACTGGGGATCGTCCACCAAGGCTTCGGGGGGTCGGACCATGGCATACGGAATGCGCCGGAGTTGGGCGCCTTCCATGAGTTCGGCCACGCTGTAGTCTTTGGCCCAGTCATCCAGGATATCAAACAGGTGTTCGGCGTGCTCCCTTCGATAGACCAGGTCTTCCCAGCGTGTGTCCTCAAGGTCCTGAGCTTTCCCGTCGCCCTTGACCCATTCGACCAGCGAGGTCCAATCCCCTAACGAGCAGTGCATGACGTAACCGTCGCGACACCGAGCCACGCGGAAATAGCGACTCCAGTGCAGGCTGCCGCGCCGACTCTCAATGCCCAGCCCCTGATGATAAAACGGCGCGATATGTTCCACCGCCCCGGCGACGGCTTCCTGTATGCTGACGTCCACCCACTGGCCCTCGCCGAGGCTGTCTCGCGTCAACAGGGCCAATAGCGTACCGATCGCGGCAAAAAAGGCGGCGCTATGGTAGGCTTGCAGGCCCATAGCGTGCAGCGGCGGCTCATCGGGAAATCCGTTGGTCCAGATCATGCCGCCAAGGGCCTCGGCTACCATGTCCGAGGAGCGGTAGGAGCGGTAGGGTCCGGTCTGTCCAAAAGGCGTAATCGAGGTGAGCACCAGATTTGGGTTGATCTGCTTCAGTTCGTCATAGCCCAGGCCGAGTTGGGCGAGAGTCCCTGGTGCGGCTGACTCGACCAACACGTCCGCCTTTGCTGCCAACTGCTTGGCCAACTCCTGACCGGCTGGCTGGTTCAGATCAAGGGTGATGCCCCGTTTGCTGGTATTATAGAACCAGAAGAGCAGGCTCCGCTCGGGGTGGGGCTGGTCATCGAGAAACGGACCAATGCGACGCGTGGCATCCCCCGCCGGTGGCTCGATCTTGATGACATCCGCCCCCATATCGCCAAAGAGTTTGGCGCACATGGCTCCTTTGAGGTCGGTCAGGTCAAGAATCCGCAGTCCAGCCAAGGCAGTCATATCGAAGCGCTCCCTCTCCTCGCTACAATTTGACAAACACGTCTCTGGCCTCTGTGCTGGTCAGCTGAGAGACGGTCGTAATTTTATCGCTGAAAGGTGTGAGCGAACTCAGTGAACTGGTACCAACATCGATCAGAATCGAGAAGAGCGAGAAGCCGAGCGCGTTCTTTTCTGTGGCAAAGCGTTCGGCCCAGTTTGCGTGGACCCGACATTCGCCGTCGGTAATAAACACGATATCACCCCGCTGGAAACGCGATTCCCGAAAGAGGGAACGTGTCCTTCCTTGACGGACAGATGCGGGACACGTTCCCTCTTTGAGACAGCCCAGGGCCGCGTCAAGGGGCTTTTCAAAATCGGTCCCACCGCCGGGGAAGTATTCGGCCAACTCCAGAACCTTGTCCATGTCCGCTTCATAGCGTACCCGCGTATTGAGATCGACGCTGTACAGGGGCGCGTCCGCGGATGAGAAACAAATCGCCCGAAACCGGCGCCGTTCGCGCCGGGCAATCTCAAGAAGCGTGAGCGTGAGCGCTTTTGCCCAGACTTCTTTGTCTCCCTGCATGGATGAGCTGCCGTCGAGGCAGACGATAAGCGGGCCTTTGCCCTGGGCCTCCACCCCGCGCAGGTCATACTGTAAAAGCTCGTTATCCACAAAGCGTCGGATAAAGTCCTGGCGTAACAGGGGGTGCTGCAAACTCAGCAACTCGTGAGGGAGCAAACGGCTGAGTTCCGCGCCGAGGCCCACCTCGAAGACCTCGTCATTGGTGCGTTCAAAATTTTTCCGCCGCAGGGCGAGCGCCTGGTGCTTCATTCGCCCGACCATGGTGGCGAGCTTTTTCAGCTTGTCGTTTCCAGCCAGCCGCTTCCCCAGTTCAATCTGGCGGCCGGGAGAAGATTGGTGGCCTCCACCCACGGCCAGCCCCCACGACTCGGCCTCCTGGGTTGCATCATCGAGATTTTGTGCAACCGTAATTGCTTCTTTGAGAAAACGATTACGGGTTTCCTGCTGGACACGGGACAGGTCCTGGTTGAGCTGTCTGGCCAGGCGTTGCAGACGGGTGTTTTCCGCCCGCGCCTGGCTGGCCATACGCTCGGCCGTGTGTTCGAGCATCTCCTTGGCTTCTTGTGAGACGTCCTCCGTAGCGTCCGCTTGTTCAGTGAGTTCTTTTGCATTCTGGGCTTCGTCGATACGTTCCTGTACCAGCGCTTCTTGCTTCTCTACATTCCAGACATCGAGTAAGTCACGCCGGGTCAATGTCTTTTCAGATTTCAGCAGACGGAGGGCGCCCTCGCCTAAGAGCACGGTGGCCAGTCCGGCCTGCCCTTCATCCAGGACAGTGGCTTCTCGCAGCAGGTTTGCCAACTCGCCGCTATGCAGCGCGCTGAGGAGTTCCCGGTTCACCGCCGCGCTGGGGAGTACGTCGTCCGCTCTGAAAAAAACGACATTATATTTGAAGAGCGCGCAAAAAAGGTCGTGCAGAAGTGCCCGAAAGTGCGGCAGGAGAGAAGCTCCACTCTCTTCAAGGCGCTGTAGAGAGGGAGAGGCGGCGCGGATCTGCTCATAGACCGCCCGGTCATACGAGTCGCTCTCAACCCAATGCACATTATCCGGCAGAGGGGCTGGGGGAGGGAAGCTGAACCGGGACTTTTTCTTGGCGCGTCGGCGAGGCATGATGATCTTTCGGACCCTTCGACTGGGCTCAGGACAGGCAGCTTAGAGCCTGGCTAATAACTGGCCCTGGATCTCCTGAATTTCCTGTTTTGCCCTTTCAACCTTATCGATGGCGCGCCCCACCTCCTGGACGTGTTGGTGGATTTCCTCCACCTTGGTCAGAATATTCCGAATCTTGGTATGCGCCTCAATGATCGCGCGGGCGCGCTGCTCCGCGTCCTCCCAGGGTCGCTCGGCATAGTCGCGCAATTCCCTGGTCTGAAACAGGAGCTCCTGCACCTCATCCTCATAGCCATGAATCAAGCCATGGATCACGGTATGCACGGCGGCTTGCTCTGACGGCTCCTTCCACAAAACGTGTTCAAGAAAGAACACATCGGTTTCGGTGACGCTACGGCGTCCATCCAGACAGGCCACGGCTTGCAGCAGCCCGACACTCTGGCGGTAGCGCCGGTCGGACGCCAGAATATCTTGTGTCCGCAGCTCTCGGCGCACCTCGGCGATGACCCCAAGAACAGTGTCGGGGACGGTGACGGCTTGCGCCTCGGCCTGTAATTGACGCAGTTCGTCGAGGGTCAACGTCGTGCGTTCCGCCGGTCGCCGCGCCTGAAGAGGAAACGTGTCCTTCTTCGACGGGCGGATGCGGGATACGTTTCCTCTTTGAAGCATGTGCAGAAAGCGAAAGTCCTCCTGGATATAATCCACGGCGAAGCGCAGCAGAAAGCGGTCGTACAGCGCCAGGAGTTCATCGTCCTCGGGAAGTTCATTGCTGGCTCCGAAGAGCGTCAGGAGCGGCACCGCCGCTGCCGCTTTGCCATTATGAAATATTCGCTCGTTGATAATGCTGAGGATCGCATTCAAGATCGAGGAGCTGGATTTGAAGACTTCGTCCAAAAAGGCGATATGCGCCTCGGGCAGTTTGTTGTCCGTGACCCGACGATAATCGTCGGCTTCGAGCGCTTTGAGGCTGACCGCTCCAAAGAGTTCTTCCGGTGTCGTGAATTTTGTCAGCAACCACTGAAAATAGCGCGCCCCGGTAATACGGCGACACAACTCGTCCGCCAGCATCGACTTGGCCGTCCCCGGAGGGCCGATAATCAGGACGTGCTGTGAGGCCAATAAGGCCGCCAGCGCGCCGTCGATGAGGGCGTGGCGTTCGAGAAAACGGTGTTGGAGTTCTGCGCGGATTTTTTGCAGTTTTTCTTGCGGAGTCACGAGCCCGGCCCTTTAGCGCTCTCTTCAGGAGAGCAATCCTAGGCTAGCAGATAGGGGGGAGGGCGACAATTCGACCCTGATAACCTGAGTTCGGGTTAAGCGAGGGGCAAGGGAGGACAAGCGCGGAGGTGGAGGGCAGGTTTCTTGGGCTGATGGCAGTAAGCAATAAGGCCGCAGAGGAGATTGACGAGGCAGGTGGTGGGACTGCGGTGGCGAGAGT
>JAJDZM010000049.1 GCA_022824615.1 Candidatus Binatia bacterium
CTCCCATGCAATAAAACGCCCGCCCATTCGTCGCTGTGAAGACATTCAGTCTTATTCTGTGCGCGCTCTTTGGGATGAGTGTAGGCTGCGGTCCTGTACCTGCTCCTGAAATTCTCACGGGCGAAGGGATTGTCGAAAAGGTCGTGATCCCAGATCGACGCGTTGTCGTCGCCCACGAAGACATTCCAGGCTTTATGGATGCCATGACTATGAGCTTTGAAGTGAATAAGCCCAGTCTGCTCCATAACCTCAAGTCAGGCGACCATATCCGCTTTACCCTGGAGCGGACAAAGCTGACCTTGTATCTGGTTGCTGTTGAGAAAATTGCAGTGCCAACCGCGGAGGGGAAGGGGGGGAGCGACTAGGACACAACCGGGTTTTGCGCCCTACTCAAACGTGTCTTTGTCTTTTTGGGGCCAAAAGAAACGCCAGATCTTGACGGGAGCACTTAACAGCGAAAATGAATCAGGCTCGTCTTCCTTCTCGAGTTCCTGCTCATACAGACGGTCCTCATACATCTGTTCCCAGGTTGTCCCGTAGTAGTCATCCTCTTCTTCAAAATCATCAGCCTGACGCGGCGATGTTGACCCCCACTTCCACGTCCCAATATTGTCCCCCGTATCGCCATAGTGTGAAGGCTGCGCCAGGACGGGCGCGCTGAGCGCCAGACTGAAGCAGACAAAGCTCAAAAAAACAGCCCGTATCATCCCTATTTTTTACCACAGTCGTCCACCTAGGCCAACGCAAGCACTTGGACTTCGGCTGAGACGTAAGTGGCCGAGACATGGCGGCCCCCCCTATGCTACGAAGAGAATCACGGAAGGGGGAAGTGAGCGGTGAATTTCGCATCGGTTCTTGTCTTTGGTTTTTTACTCGGGCTCAGGCATGCTTTTGAGGCAGACCACCTCGTTGCTGTCTCAACACTCGTGACGCCTAAGCGCTCTCTATGGAAGAGTGTCCGTTTTGGTGTCATCTGGGGGCTTGGCCACTCGGCTATGCTCTTGGCCGTCGGCGGTGTTGTTCTCATCCTTCAGGTGCGCATTCCCCCCGTACTGGAGCTTTCCCTGGAAGGCTTGGTTGGGGTCATGCTGGTCGGTTTAGGACTCATGACTCTATTCGACTGCCGACGCCGGCGTATTCACCTCCACCAACATACGCATGGAGGAAACACGCACCTCCACTTTCATACACATGTGGAGGGCCCGGAGCACTCCCATCAACATGGAGGAGAAACGGGATGGAAGCCTCTTCTCGTCGGTATGGTCCACGGATTAGCCGGCAGCGCCGCGGTGCTCTTGCTGACAGTGGCAACGGCTCCGTCTCCGGTGGAAAGCCTGCTCTACATCGTGTCTTTTGGCTGTGGGTCTATACTGGGTATGGGGGCCGCAAGTCTTCTCTTTGGGGCTCTCTTTTCGCTCACGCAAAGACACCTCCAAGGGGCAAACCTGTCTCTCCGTATTGCGGCCGGTGCTACAAGCGTGGCATTAGGAGGCTGGATTATTTATGAGCTGGGTTTCATCAACGCATATGCCCTGGTTTGACATTTTCCTCTTATGCTCGCTCAATCCAGACGGTCTGGCTATTAGCAATTGAGGCGGTCCCTCAAGGAAATTCGGGCCTGATACGCTCCGAGTGAGATTATGAAAATTGCCTATTTCGATGCGTTCTCCGGTATCAGCGGCGACATGGTCATCGGTGCGTTCCTTGACCTCGGGCTATCGCTTGATCTGCTGAAAACCGAATTCTCCAAGCTTCCACTTGACGGCTACACACTGCATCAATCAGAGCGGATTCAACATGGCATCCGTGCGATCAAGTTCGATGTAAGCGTCGGTGCCCAACAGCACGAGCGCGGCTTTCGTTCCATTGCCGACATGCTGGAGGTAAGCCCGGTCAGCGAAACGATCAAAACAACTGCGCTCAAGATTTTTACCCGGCTGGCTGAAGCCGAGGCTCACGTTCATAATACCTCAGTTGCGGATGTCCACTTTCATGAGGTTGGGGCGGTCGATTCGATTCTCGACATTGTTGGTGCGGCCATCGGCTTTGAAGCTTTGGGGATACAGGCCGTGTACACCAGCCCGCTCCCCATGGGAAGCGGATTCGTATCCTCCCGCCACGGTACCTTACCCGTGCCCGGTCCTGCCACCGCGGAACTCGTAAAAGGACTGCCCGTTCGATTCGAGGACGGCCAGTCTGAACTGGTCACGCCCACCGGGGCGGCTATTCTCGCTGCCGTGGCCCAATCGGGGCCACCCTTGTTTTCCATTACGCAGGTCGGCTATGGCGCGGGAGCACGTACTTTGTCCGACCGGCCTAATATCCTACGGGTCTGTCTTGGACACCCAGTCTCTGAGGTGCGACACGAACAACTGTTTGTCCTAGAGACGAATATCGATGACCTCAATCCGGAGTGGTACGAACATGTCATGGAGCAACTCTTTGCTGCGGGCGCCCGGGACGTCTTTTTCTCCTCGGTTCAAATGAAGAAAAATCGACCGGGGATTTTGCTCCGGGTTTTATGCGCTCCTCAGGACCAGGGCCAGCTTTCCAACATCATTTTTAACGAGACTTCGACACTCGGCATCCGCTCCTATCCGGTTGATCGTCTGGCACTCCAGCGGGAGCAGAAAGAGATACAAACCCAGTACGGCCCGGTCAGAGTCAAAATTGCCTATCAGCCCAACGGGCAGGTCAACTGTGCTCCAGAATATGACGACTGTAAGCGCCTCGCCCAAGAAAAAAACATTGCGCTCAAGCTGGTGTATGAGGCCGCTCTGCAGGGGGCGAGGAGTGAGCGTGGGCAGGACAAATCCCTCTAGCGCTAGCTACGAAACAAGATCGGCCAGAACCTCAGCGGGGTGAACGCGGGGATTGACGGAAGCGTATACGCGCTGCACCTTGCCCTCCTCATCGATCAAGTAACTGATCCGATTGGCAAAGCCTGCGCTGGCATCCTGACACGCACCATACGCCAAACCTATACTCCGCGTCGTGTCACACAGGAGCGCGTACGGCAAGCTGAATTTTTTCGCAAAAGCGGCGTTTTCCTCAACCGTGTCAAAGCTGATTCCCAAAACCTCAACATTTTGTGACTTGAAGTCTTCAATCTGGTCGCAGAACCCACGACCCTCAATCGTTCAGCCAGGAGTATCGGCTTTTGGAT
>JAJDZM010000157.1 GCA_022824615.1 Candidatus Binatia bacterium
TGTATCTGTCCACCCCAACTCCAGGTCTGTGCCTGTGACTGGAAGCCGCAGGTCCGGGTTTTAACCCCCAAGCCGTTGACACCAACCGGTCAGGAAGTCACGGAGAATACACGGGCGCGGAGTGCGCGCTTACGCGCAGTGGAGCGATGCGAAGGAGGAGGATGATGTGGAAGTTGCCCGGATGGGGTACGTATGGCGTGCTTGCGGCTGTTGGGCTGGCTCTGGTCCTGTCCCATCTCTGGATTCGGCTTCAGGTGGTCTCTACGGGGTACGCGCTTGCAGATATGCGACAGCTCATCAGCGCCCTGCAAGAGGAGCACCACGCCCTCACCATAGAATGGGAGGCGGCCACGGCCCCCAGTCACTTGTCTCAGCTCGCCGGCGACCGGCTCGGGCTCGCCGTACCTCGCCCCGAGCAGATCGTTATCCTGCCGTAGGAGGGACGCATGTCGAGACGGATCGGCCTGGTGGCGGGGATGTTGGGATTGGGCCTGCTTCTTATTGTCGCCCGTCTCGTCCACCTCACGGTGGTACAGCGGGATACGCTGGCACAGCGGGCTGCCGGACAATACCGTCACCGTGAGACCGTAACACTCCAACGTGGTGCTATTGTTGATCGTAACGGACGGCGGCTGGCTTTTAGCGTTGGGGCTGAGTCCCTCTATGTCCATCCGGCAAAACTCCCGGCCGACGTGGATAACATGATTCCCGTGCTGGCCCACCATCTCTCTCTCCCCGCACAACAGGTCGACGCCATTCTTCATTCCTCCAAGCCGTTTGTCTGGCTCAAACGGGGCGTCTTCCCCCAAGAGGCCAGTCAGATCAAAGCACTTAACGTGTCTGGCCTTGACAGCAAAAGCACCCAGCGCCGTGTATATCCGTACCGGACCTTAGCCGCTCCTCTACTCGGATTTGTCAATGTGGATGCGCACGGCTTGGAGGGGATCGAAAAGGCATATGATCGCTATTTGCTCGGCCCAGTGAGCCACACCCTGGGTGAGCGTGACGGGCGTCAACGGGCGATTTTGATCCGTGGTGGCGCTCAGCCGTCTGAAACGTTCCGCGTACGTTTGACGCTGGATACGACCCTCCAGTACGTGGCTGAGCGCGAGTTGGAACGTGCTGTGCGACATAGTCGGGCTGCCGCGGGGTCTGTGATCATACTTGACCCCCAGACGTTTGCCATTCTTGCGCTGGCTCAGGTGCCGACCTTCGATCCGAATACACCTGGAGATTTCCCACCTGCTGCGCGCCGCAATCGGGTGATCAGTGACTATTACGAGCCCGGATCGACGCTCAAGGCATTATTAGTTGCCGCCGCCCTGGATGCCAAACAAGTCAACGAAACCGACCCCATTTTTTGTGAACACGGAGCCTATCGGGTTGGTGGGCATACTATCCACGACGTTCATCCCTACGGCGAGCTCAGCGTCGATGGGGTCTTGACCAAATCGAGCAATATTGGCGCGGCGAAGATCGGCGAGCGGTTGGGGAAAGAGCGCTACTATGACTACCTTTGGGCCTTTGGGCTCGGACAGAAAACCGGTGTTGATTTGCCTGGAGAGATAAGCGGAGATCTCCCTTCATTCCAAGCCTGGTCTCGGATCAAGCTGGTGACGGCCAGCTTTGGGCAGGGGGTGGCAGTGACTCCCTTACAGTTGGCCTGCGCCTATGCGGCACTTGCCAACGAAGGCATGCTCATGCGCCCCTATGTGGTAAGTGAAATAGTGAGCAGCACGGGGGAGGTCGTCCACGCCAACGGTCCGACTCCGATCAGGCAGGTGATTCAACCCGAAACCGCGTGGCGCATACGGTCCTTGCTTGAGCACGTTGTCGCGCCGGGGGGAACGGGCCGGCGCGCACACATTCAAGGGTTTCGGGTAGCGGGAAAAACGGGGACCTCGCAAAAATATGACCCCCAAGGCGGGTATTCGGAGACCGGTCGAATCGCATCCTTTATCGGCATGGTTCCCGCCGAGCAGCCCCGACTGGTGATTTTAGCGGTCATCGATGAGCCCAAGACGGCCACCTATGGAGGAGTGGTCGCGGCTCCGGTATTTCAAGCGATTGCCCGGCAATCCCTGGCCTACCTAGGGGTCGCGGGCAGTGCGGGAGAGGGCGCGGACATCCAATGGGCAGGCAGTCCGCATTTCTCGCCCGCCAAGCTCTCCGCTGAACCCGCGTTTTCGCCCGAAGCCTATAGTGCGGCAGGGGAGGACTCGTTAGCCGGCCGCTCTACCGATGACTTTATTGGTCTCAGTCTGCGGGCGGCCATGCGGAAAGCGGCGGCGAACGGGCTACAGGTCGTTGCCCACGGGAGCGGCTATGTCACAGACCAGAGGGTCCGTAATAAGGCACAGACTGGCGAAGCGGTGTATGAACTCAGGCTTGAGGCAGACGAGTGAGGTGTGATGTGACATGTTTGCGACAACTCCTGCCGCTTGACGCATCCGGGTTCACTGACCCGGCGTTCCAGATTCACGGTCCGACCGATATTCCAGTTGAGTCTCTGGCCTATGATTCTCGCCGGGTGACGCCAGGGGCGCTCTTTTTTGCCCTGCCGGGAACAAAGACGGAGGGGACGGCCTTTCTTGAACAAGCGCTCGACCAGGGGGCACGGGCGGTTGTCGCGCCGCCGGGTACGGAGGTGCCTCCAGGTGTGACCCTTATCACCTCGGAGCAGCCGCGACGGCTGCTTGGGACAATCGCCGATCAATTTTATCAGCGGCCGAGTGAACGGCTGACTCTGATCGGTGTGACTGGCACAAGTGGGAAAACCACAACCACGTATGTGCTGGAAGCCATAGGCAAAGCGCTGGGCTGGTCGGTGGGCGTCATCGGAACGGTGAACTACCGCTATGCAGACCAGGAGCGTCCCGCTCCCCTGACCACCCCGGAGGCGGTTGAACTGCAAGCTCTCTTATCCGACATGGTCAGAGCTGGAGTGAGTCATGTCATCATGGAGGTCTCGTCTCATGCCTTAGCCCAGGAGCGGGTCTGGGGCTGCCGCTGGGACGGTGGGGTCTTTACGAACCTTGGCCGTGACCATCTCGATTACCATCTGAATACGGCAGCGTATTTTGCCGCAAAGGCCCGGCTCTTTCGCGACGGTCTGGCCGGATCGCCAAAGCGCGGCCGCTTTGCGGTCATCAACGCGGATGACTCCTGGGGCCAGAAACTCCTCACAGAGCCATTTGCCTATCCCGTACTGACCTATAGCCTCCACCAGGACACGACGGTCTCTGTCCGGCACGTCAGCTATAGTTTGGCTGGCATCCAGGCTGAGGTGCAGGTCGGACAAGAGATGCTCTCCGTCGCGTCGCCTTTGATTGGTGAGCCGCACGTCTATAATATCCTGGCGGCCGTCACTGTTGCGCACGCCCTTGGAGCCCCACTCAAACAGGTGGGTGAAGGGATCGCCCAGTGTCGCCGGGTTCCAGGCCGGCTCGAAGCCCTCCCGGTCGGACGACAATTTGAGGTCTTCGTCGATTATGCCCATAAGCCCGACGCGCTGGAGAAGGCGCTGGCCGCCTTGCGGACTCTTACCGCAAAGCGGCTGATTACCGTCTTCGGCTGCGGCGGGGATCGGGACAGGGGCAAGCGACCGCTGATGGGCGAAGTGGCAGGCCGTTTGAGCGATGTGGTGGTTTTAACCTCGGATAACCCCCGAACCGAGAACCCGGATCAGATATTAACGGAAACGGAACCGGGGATCATTCGGACGGGGATGACCCGCGAGGAATCCAACCGGGTGAGGGGAGCGGATATCCTCACGGATTCGTATATGGTCATTGCCGACCGACGCAGCGCTATCCGACGGGCGCTGGACGAAGCCCAAGCCGGCGATGTGGTTGTCATTGCCGGCAAGGGACACGAGGATTATCAGATTATCGGCACGACGCGCTCTCATTTTGATGATGCGGAAGAAGTCCGGCGCTATCTGTCGGTGGAGGGTGGTGCGTAATGCTGTACGCCTTTCTCTACGCCCTCCATACGACCTATTCCGGGTTTAACGTCTTTCGCTATATTACGTTCAGAACCCTGTTGGCGGCCTTATTGGCCCTGAGCGTCTCCTTTATCCTCGGACCGTGGCTGATTGCGCGCCTGACCGCGCTCAAGGCGGGCCAGCCCATTCGCTCAGATGGACCCGCGGCGCATCTGACTAAAGCTGGTACGCCTACCATGGGAGGGACATTGATCCTTTTCTCTCTCACGCTGGCGACTATCTTGTTAGCGGACCTGACCAATCCGTATGTCTGGTTGGTGCTGGGCGTTACTATCGGTTTTGGCTTGATTGGATTTCTCGACGATTACAAAAAACTCAGCCAGCGGAACTCGGCTGGTTTGCGCGGAAGATATAAACTCCTGGCGCAATGTACGATTGCCCTGGCAGCCGCCGGGTGGCTGTTTATACAGCCGGGATTTGACACCACGCTGACCATTCCCTTCCTGAAAGACGTTCGGCCGGCCCTGGGCTGGTGGTATATTCCCTTTGCCGCCCTGGTGGTGGTAGGAGCCTCGAACGCGGTCAATCTCACCGATGGTCTGGATGGATTGGCCATTGGGCCGGTGATGATCGCCGGGGTGACCTATGCCATTTTCACCTACGTGAGCGGGCATAGTGGAATGGCGGAATACTTACAGGTGCCCTATGTGGCCGGCTCCGGGGAGGTGGCCGTTTTCTGTGGGGCGCTGGCGGCCGCCGGACTGGGCTTTTTGTGGTTTAACGCCTATCCGGCCCAGATGTTTATGGGTGATGTGGGCTCCCTCTCCCTCGGGGCGGCGCTGGGTATTGTCGCGCTGATCAGTAAACAGGAGATCGTTTTGGCGATCGTAGGCGGCGTTTTTGTGATTGAGGCAGCCTCGGTCATCTTTCAGGTGAGTTCGTATAAATTGAGGCGGAAACGTATCTTCCGCATGGCTCCGCTGCACCACCATTTTGAGTTGCTGGGCTGGCCGGAACCGCTGATCATCGTCCGCTTTTGGATTGTTTCCATCATCTGTGCGCTTGCGGCACTGAGCACGCTCAAACTGCGCTGAGAAAACGAAGATGAACCTGACGGGGAAAACTGTACTGATCATTGGCCTGGGACGAACGGGGGAGAGCGTGGCGCGGTGTGTTCTTGCTCACGGCGGCCACGTCCGTATCGCAGATAGCCATGCCGATGCGGTCGCAGGGGCCCACACCCAGTTCGGTGGCCAGCCTGTGGAAATTCGCTCAGACGACGCTGACGGTCTCCTAGGTGGGGTGCAGCTCGTGGTTCCCAGTCCTGGGGTGCCGGCGACCCATCCCCTGCTCAGGGAGGCGGTCCGGCAGCGGATTGCGGTGCAGAGTGAAATCGAGTTGGCCTATCGGCTCCTGACCTGTCCGGTTGTGGCCGTCACCGGCACGAACGGGAAGAGCACAACGACAGCCCTCCTCGGAGAGATGGTCCGGCAGTCCGGCCAGGAGACCTTTACTGGCGGGAATTTGGGAACCCCGTTGATTGACGCTGTAGGAACAGCCTGTGCGGTTGCGGTTGCCGAGATTTCCAGCTTTCAACTCGAATGGGTCAAGCAGTTCCGTCCACAGATTGGCGTCTTCCTCAATCTGAGTGAAGATCACCTCGATCGACACGGCAGTTTTGAACAATATGGCCGGACCAAACAGCGCTTATTTGCTCAGCAGCGGCGGTCTGATTGGGTGGTCATGAATCGAGACGACGCTAGCGTCCGGGCGTTGAGTCACGGGCTGCCCGGACGGCGGTTTTCTTTTGGCTGGACTCCTCTAGTCGAAGACCAGAGCGAGGCGGCCTGGGTTGAGGCGGAAACCCTCGTTCTTCGTCACGCCGGCCGCGAGGGGCGCTATGCGATTGATAACATCCAACTCCGTGGGAGGCATAATATTGCCAACGTCATGGCTGCGGTGAGTGCGGCAACGTTGTGGGGGGTCCCCCCGGCGGTCATCCAGACCGTCTTAGCCTCTTTTACCGGCTTACCACACCGGCTTGAACTCGTCGCGAAGAAAAACGGAGTAGCCTATATTAACGACTCCAAAGGGACAAATATCGACGCCGTGATCCAATCGCTCAACAGTTTTTCTGAGCCGGTTATTCTGCTTGCTGGCGGGATGGAGAAAGGCGGCGATTATCGCTCCCTTCGAAAGGTCGTTCAGACCAAGGTGAAAAAGCTGATTCTTTTTGGACAAGCCCAGCGCTCCTTATGCGCGGCCTTGGGGCAAGACACCGAAACACTGCTGGTCGATGCATTGGACGAGGCGGTGCAGGCGGCCCACCGGAGAGCTCGAGCGGGGGATATCGTCCTCCTCTCTCCAGCCTGCGCGAGTTTTGATCAATTCCGAAACTATGCCCATCGTGGGGAGGCGTTCCGGTCCTACGTGGAAGCACTATGAAGAGGCTTGGCGAAAGACTCTCCGGGCAGTTCACAGAGGCCCAAACCGCACAGCCGATCCGTCGTGGTCCGGTTGACTCATGGCTACTCGGAGTGGTGTTCCTGCTCATCTTGAGTGGGGAGCTTTTCGTTTTGAACACGACGTATTTTTATGCGTTCGACCGTTTCGACGATGCCTATCTTTTTGTTCGGAAACATAATGTCGCCTTAGTGATTGGCGGTCTTGGCTGTCTCGTGGCCCTGGCGCTCCCTTCGACAGTATTCCGCACCCTTGCCTATCCGGCGTTAATCGGAGCATTTGTCAGCCTCTGTCTCGTCCTGCTGCCGGGCTTCAGCCACGGCAACGTGCAGCGCTGGCTGTCCTTTGGAACGCTGAATTTTCAACCCTCCGAATTCGCCAAAGGAGCTGTAGTGCTCTACCTTGCCTATGCGCTGGCGAAAAAGGCGGAGCGTATACACAGCTTTGTGTATGGCTTGCTCCCTCCCCTTTTGGTGGTCGGGTGTATCGTGGCGCTCGTTGCCTTGGAGCCAGATTTAGGGGGTGCCGTATTCATCAGCCTTCTTTTGGCCGCTTTGCTTTTTGTTGCCGGCGCACGGAGGTGGCATCTCGCTATGCTAGCTTTGGTCGGGTTGCTGTGTCTCGGCTACGGAGTCCTGAGTGCGGACTACCGGACGGATCGTTTCTTGACGTTTCTGGATCAGTCGGCGGATTTGCAGGGGGAGGGCTATCAACTCGATCAGTCCCGGCTCGCTTTTGGGGCAGGCGGGGTCTCCGGGGTTGGGCTCGGAGAAAGTCGCCAGAAGATGTTTTATTTGCCCGAGGCCCACACGGATTTTATCTTTGCCGTGATTGGCGAAGAAACCGGTTTATGGGGCACCACGAGCATCGTTCTCCTCTTTGGTCTCTTCGGAGCTCGGGGGCTCCGGGTCGCGGCGCACCACCCCACCCAGTTTGGTCGTTTACTCGCCTTTGGCTGTACATTCCTGATCGTCTGTCAGGCCGGAATCAATATGGCGGTTGTCGTCGGCCTGCTCCCGATCACCGGGCTGCCGTTGCCCTTCGTCAGCTACGGAGGGTCTGCGTTGGTCATCATCCTTTTCTGTACTGGCATATTGCTTGGCCTCTCGCGTGAGGTCCAACAGCAGGAGAGTGCCCATGCCTAGGGCGCCTCGACTCCTCCTTGCAGCGGGAGGCACCGGCGGACACCTCTTCCCTGGGGTTGCTGTGGCAGAGCTTGCGCAGCAACAGACCGGTGCGGCGGTATTGTTTGTTGGCACCTCCGGTGGAATGGAAAAGGATGTCATCCCGCAGCTTGGATTTTCTTTACGTTTCATCCCTGCTGAACAGCTCCGCGGACGAACGGGGTGGGGAAAAATCCGCTCCGTGGTGGTCGCCGGCTATGGCGTTGGGGCTGCCTGGCGTATCATTCGTGAGTTCGCTCCCGACGTGATCTTCAGCATCGGGGGCTATGCGTCCGCTCCGACCGTCCTGGCTGGCTGGCTGCAGCGTATCCCCTGCGTCTTGCTTGAACCCAACGCGATTCCTGGGCTGGCAAATCGCTTTCTGAGTTGGTTTGCCGCCCGCGTCTGTCTTGGATTTGAAACGGCCTCCCGCTTTTTCCCGAGACACAAGGTTGTCTATACTGGCAACCCGGTGCGATTGGCCTTACGACCAACGCTCCAGCCGACAACAACAGATAAGCCCTTTACCATTCTCATCTTTGGTGGCAGTGCCGGAGCCCATCGGCTCAACCATATCGTACCGCAGGCTTTAGCCCGGTTACACAAGACACACCGTAGCCACAAGGGCACGGACCCAGCGCAGACGATACAGATTATTCATCAGACCGGCCAAGCCGAGTACGCAGCCGTCTCAGCCTCGTATGCGACACGAGGGATAGCGGCACGGGTGGTCCCGTTTATTGACGCCATGCAGGAGGTCTATGCCGAGGCCGACCTCGTGATTTGCCGGGCCGGAGCAATAACCGCCGCGGAGCTGACTCTGCTCGGAAAGCCGGCCATCCTTATTCCCTACCCATACGCGGCAGACGACCACCAACGCGCCAATGCCGAGGCCCTAGTGCAGGCGGGCGCGGCGGTGATGCTCCCGGACCATACGCTGTCCCCCGAGTTGCTCGAACAGACAGTTGCGCGCCTCGTCCAGCACAGAGACACCTTAGGAAGTATGGCCCGAGCGGCGGCGACTTTAGGCCGCCCCGACGCAACTGCCGCCGTCGTCCAGACCTGTTTTGCCTGCGTCCCTGATGTATCTTCTTCCGGTCAGGAGGTTTCGTGCCAAGAAAGATGAAAGGGCGGGAGCCGGACAGCGCCGTAGGTCGCCGGGCAGCCAAGGCTGGTGCGCCGCCCCCCGTGGCCGTAGGGCTTCAGATGCCACCGGCTCGGGCCACCCTTCCCCCCCGCGCGCCCGCGGTGTCCGAGACGCCGGTCTTGTTTAATACCAACCGGCGGATTCACTTTGTCGGTATTGGCGGGGTCGGCATGAGCGGTATTGCCGAGGTCTTGCTCAATCTGGGCTATCAGATCAGTGGCTCGGATCTGACCGAGTCCGAAACGACGCGGCAATTGAAACGCAACGGTGCACATATTGTCTATGGTCACCAGCCCCAGCACGTCCATCCTGATACCGATGTTGTGGTCATCTCGTCGGCTGTCAAATATGCGAATCCGGAAGTCGTACACGCCCGCGCGCTCAATATTCCCGTCATTCCTCGGGCCGAAATGCTGGCCGAGCTGATGCGCCTCAAATACGGCATTGCGGTTGCCGGGACGCATGGCAAGACGACGACGACGTCCTTCATCGCCACCACCCTGGCGCATGCCCACTTTGATCCGACCATGGTCATTGGCGGGCGGCTTAACGTGCTGGGGTCTAACGCGCGGCTGGGACAGGGACGTTTTCTCGTGGCGGAAGCTGACGAGAGTGACGGGACCTTCCTCCTGCTCAGCCCAACTATTGGCGTCGTGACCAGCATTGATCCCGAGCATCTTGATTACTATGGGCACATGGATCACGTCCAAACCGCCTATCTCGACTTTATCAATCGGCTCCCCTTCTACGGTCGTGCCGTGCTGTGCTTGGACAGCGTGCATGTCCGCGCCCTGCTTCCCCAGGTTCGTAAGCGGTTTGTGACCTACGGCCTCAGTCCAGAAGCGGATGTGCAGGCCAAACGTCTGACCGTCGCTGGCCTTACCACCCGGTGTGAGGTCTGGCGTAGAACGGAGCGGCTGGGAGATATCCAACTGAACCTCCCTGGGCGTCACTATGCGCAGAATGCCCTCGCCGCGGTCGCGGTCGCTCTGGAACTGGATATTGCGTTTTCCCAGGTTCAGGAAGCCCTGCACGACTTTACCGGCATCCAGCGGCGCTTTGAGATCAAGGGAGAAGCGGCGGAGGTACTGGTGGTTGACGATTACGCCCATCACCCCGAAGAAGTCCGAGCCACCTTACGGGCTGCCAGGGAGGGCTTTGGTCGCCGTTTGATCGCGCTCTTCCAACCCCATCGCTATTCACGT
>JAJDZM010000075.1 GCA_022824615.1 Candidatus Binatia bacterium
GACCATGAACGCAGCCGAACGACATTTGGACGGGCGCAACAGCTCTTCCACGAAACACGCGACATCCGCGGTACAGTCTACTGTCGTTTGGGAACCGGGGAATTAGCGTTTTTACAAGGAAAACACAAACAAGCCGCAGCCGCCTTTGCTCGCTGCGCTGATTTGACTCAACGCTTTGGCTATCAGGCGGAAGCCTGTCACGCGCTCACTGGTCTTGCCCTGGTAGCGGAGAGCCCCGACTGGCGGGCGGTGAAACACGCCTATCGAAGCTGTGGCTTGTATTTCACGCCGCTCCCGCCCCCACTCAATCTGCCCTGAGAGCGTGAACATTGACCCCCGTAGCGGGCGTGGATAGACTCTTTTGTCGTACAAGAAAGGACGTGTATGACCGAACGAACCCTCTCTATTGTGAAGCCTGACGCAGTCAAGAAGAATGTCATAGGTGAGATTCTCCGTCGCTTTGAGACAGCGGGACTTAAAATCGTGGCTACCAAAATGGTCTCCCTGACGAAGGCCGAAGCCGAAGGCTTTTATGCGGTCCATAAGGAACGCCCATTTTTCGGAAGTCTGACAGACTTCATGTCATCAGGCCCGATTCTCGTCTCCGTGCTTGAGGGTAAAGGGGCCATTCAAGCCCACCGGAAAATTATGGGCGCGACCAACCCGGCTGAGGCGGATGAGGGTACGATTCGGAAGGATTTTGCCACGAATATCGAACAGAACGCCGTACATGGCTCCGATGCGCCCGAAACGGCCCAATGGGAGATTGGCTATTTTTTTAGTGGGCTGGACTTGGCCTAAGACTCTTTTTCAGGTCTGGCCCGCGTACTCTATGCCTGTTTGATCGGTATGGACCTTAAAGATTGTACCCAAGACGAACTAGCCCGCTGGCTGACTGCGCGCGGACACAAATCCTTCCGGGCGCAGCAAGTTTTGAAATGGGTGCATCAACAGGGGCTCACAGACGTGGGGCAGATGAGCAATGTCCCCTTGGCTCTCCGCGAGGAGTTGGCTCAACATTTTAGGCTTGCCCGTCTGGACTGTAGCCGACACACTGCGGCGGTTGACGGAACGGAGAAATATCTCTTTACCCTTGTCGATGGACGCCGGATTGAGAGCGTTTTTATTCCGAGTGAGAACCGCCGGACGCTCTGCATCTCTTCCCAGGTCGGCTGTGCCATGGGCTGTCAATTTTGTGCGACCGCCCGCGTGCGGCCCGTGCGTGACCTGACCGCCGGAGAAATCGTCAGCCAAGTCTGGGAAGTCCAGCACCGACGACCCCAATATGAAGCGGTGACCAACGTCGTCTTTATGGGGATGGGCGAACCGTTGGCGAATTACGATCAGGTCGTGAAGGTCATCACTATTCTGACGGCAGCCTGGGGGTATCAGTTCTCTCCCCGCCGCATCACCGTATCAACGGTTGGATTGGTGCCGCAAATGCAACGCCTGTTGCACGACACCCAGGTCAACCTCACCATCTCCTTAAGTGCAACAACCGATGCCGTGCGGAACACCCTCATGCCGATCAATCGGCGCTACCCTCTGGTGGCCGTGTTGGATGCCTGTCGGTCCCTGTCCATCGCTCCGCGCAACCGGGTGACCTTTGCGTATACCCTGCTGGACGGACTGAACGATAGTCCAGCCGACGCAAAACGCCTCGTGTCTCTCCTGCATGGCATCCGGGCCAAGGTCAACCTGATTCCGTTTAATTCCTTCCCTGGGGCACTGTTTGCTCCCTCGTCACGCGAGCGGCTCACACGCTTTCGTCAAATCCTGCTCGACCGGGGCATCTACGCCAGTATTCGCGAAAGCCGTGGTCAGGATGTACAGGCCGCCTGTGGGCAACTGGCCGCCCCCCTGGAGCAAGCGGCTTAGGAAAAGGGACAGTCATGATCACGCTTGGTGTTATTGGTGGCAGCGGCCTGTATCAGATGGACGGTATCGAGCACGGCGAGTGGGTGAGTGTTGAAACGCCGTTTGGCCCGCCGTCGGATGAATATTTTGTCGGCGAATTAGACGGCGTCCGCGTGATTTTCCTGCCGCGGCACGGCCGCGGCCACCGAATCCTGCCCTCCGAGCTGAATTTCCGCGCCAATATCTATGGGATGAAAAAACTTGGCGTACGGCGCCTGGTTGCCGTGGGTGCGGTGGGCAGCTTGAAGCAGGAGATTGCGCCCGGCCATATTGTCATCCCCGACCAGTTCATCGACCGGACTCGTGGGCGCATCAGTACCTTTTTTGGCCGGGGTATTGTCGCCCATGTCGCCTTTGCCGACCCGGTGTGTCCGCTCTTATCCCAGTCTTTGGTTGAAGCGAGTGATAGCCTGGATATAGCTGTTCACCATGGGGGGACGTATATCTGCATGGAAGGCCCGCAATTTTCCACGCGGGCTGAATCTTTTTTGTATCGGAGTTGGGGGGCTGACATCATCGGGATGACGAATCTGCAAGAAGCCAAGCTCGCGCGTGAAGCCGAAATCTGTTTTGCCACCTTGGCCATGGCAACCGATTACGACTGCTGGAATACTGAGGCCGGTGATGTGGTGATAGAAGAGGTGTTGGCCATTCTGAACAAAAACGTTGTCACCGCTCAACGTATTGTCCGGGACACTGCCCGGCGACTGTCTCCTGAGCGGGTGTGCGGCTGCGAGACTGCGCTCGCAGATGCGATCATCACCGACCGGGCGATGATTCCAGAAACGGTGCAACATGAACTTGAGCCGATTATTGGGAAATACATCAATAGATAAACGCCAAGAGGACGTCATGAGTATTGTGGTTGTCGGTTCGGTTGGATTGGATTCTATTGAAACGCCGTCCGGTAGGGCTGACGAAGTCCTGGGTGGCTCGGCGGCCTATTTCGCCGTTGCGGCGAGCTATTTTACGACGGTGAACGTGGTTGCCGTTATTGGTGAGGACTTTCCCGCAGATGCGCAGGCAACCCTGACTGTACCGAATATCAACCTGGACGGGTTGGAAGTAGGAGCGGGGCGGACGTTTCGGTGGACCGGCCGCTATCACGAAAATCTTAATATCCGCGACACCTTAGACCTCCAGATGAATGTGGTTGCGGACTTCGCTCCGAGGCTGCCCGAACAGTATCGCCATGCGCCTTTTGTGTTTCTGGGGAATATCGACCCTAGCTTGCAGAGCCAGGTGTTGGACCAGACCGACGGGCCACGCCTGATCGGCTGCGACACGATCAGTCACTGGATTGAGCACGAGCGTGCGGCACTCGAAGCCGTGCTGAAACGTGTCGATGTGCTGGTCATCAACGATGAAGAGGCGGGTATGCTCAGCGGCGAGTCCAATGTTGTGAAATCCGCACGTAGGGTTTTGGACATGGGACCAAAGACGCTGCTCATTAAGCGGGGTGAATATGGGGTGTTGCTGTTTTCTCCCCGGTCGGTTTTTGCCGTTCCCGCCTATCCCTTGGAGGATGTAGTTGATCCGACCGGGGCCGGTGATTCTTTTGCCGGCGGGTTCCTTGGCTATTTGGCCGAGTCGAACGACACGTCTGAGGCCGGACTTCGCAAAGCTATTGTCTACGGCTGTGTGGTGGCTTCGTTCACGGTAGAAGATTTCAGCCTGCGGCGTCTGCACGCCCTGAGCCGGGATACCATTGAACAGCGTTACCGCCAGTTCGTGAGTCTGACCGAGTTCTAGCCTACTGGCGCCCAATCACTATGGACCTTTCCATCGTCGTCCCGATCTACAATGAGGTCGATAATCTGCGTCCGTTGTGTGAACGGGTCCATGCCGTACTGGCTCCGACGGACTGGAGTTACGAACTCATTCTCATCGACGACGGCAGTCAGGACGGGAGTAGTGAGCTGCTGGCCGAGCTGCACGCCGAGGACGATACACTCAAGGTCCTCCGCTTTCGGCGGAACTTCGGCCAGACTGCGGCGCTGGCCGCGGGATTTGAATACGCCCATGGCGACGTCATTGTTTCGCTGGATGGCGACCTCCAGAATGATCCCATCGATATTCCGCGTTTGCTGGCAAAGCTGGACGAGGGGTATGATTTGGTGAACGGCTGGCGGGTCAACCGACAAGATCCGTTTTTGTACCGGCGTCTCCCGTCTCAGATCGCCAATCATATGATCTCGCTCACAACGCGGGTCAAACTGCACGATTATGGCTGTACGCTCAAGGCGTTTCGCCGTGAGGTGGCAAAGGGCCTCAAGCTGTACGGAGAAATGCACCGGTTTATTCCAGCTCTGGCCGGGGATATGGGAGCGAGGATTGCCGAGCTTCCGGTCACCCATCATGCGCGCAAGCACGGCACCTCAAAATACGGTTTAACCCGAACCTTGTGGGTCGTGCTGGACTTACTTACCGTTAAATTCATGTCGAGCTACGCCACCCGCCCAAGTCACTTATTTGGCTTTCTGGGTCTGATTGCCGTCCTCGTTGGCGGGGGGATCACGACCGTCTTGGGGATTCAACGTCTCCTGTTTGATGTGCAATTAGCAAACCGTCCCATTTTGCTCCTGGGGATTCTCCTGCTTGTCACCGGTATTCAGCTTGTAACCACCGGCTTAATCGCTGAGATGCTGGCTCGCACCTACCACGAGAGTCAGGAAAAGCCCGTCTACTGGATTAAGGACGTGTTAGAGTAAGCAAGACGGATTTTACCGTTGCCGAGCGTTGATACCCAAGCGCGAAAAGGAGAAGAGTCATCGCACGCATCTTAATCACCGGAGGGGCCGGGTTTATCGGCTCGCATCTGTGTGAGCGTTTCTTGGCCGACGGGGATGAGGTGGTGTGTCTGGACAACCTCATTACTGGTGATATGGACAATGTGGCGCACCTGTTTGTCAATCCGCGCTTTTCCTTTGTCCATCAGGATGTGACGAACTATATTTACGTCAGTGGCCATATTGATGCGATTCTCCATTTTGCCTCGCCGGCGAGCCCGATCGATTACCTTGAACTGCCGATTCAAACCCTGAAAGTAGGCTCGCTCGGCACGCATAAAGGACTCGGGTTGGCCCGGGTGAAGGCCGCCCGTTTTCTGCTCGCCTCGACCTCCGAGGTCTATGGCGACCCGCTCGTCCATCCTCAGCCTGAAGATTATTGGGGCAATGTGAATCCGATCGGTCCGCGGGGGGTGTATGACGAGGCAAAACGGTTTGCCGAAGCCCTGACCATGGCCTATCACCGTAGTCATGGTGTGGCGACCCGTATTGTCCGTATTTTTAATACCTATGGGCCACGTATGCGCCTTGGGGACGGGCGGGTCGTGCCCAATTTCATTACCCAGGCACTGCGGGGAGAAGCGTTAACGGTGTATGGGGACGGGAGTCAAACTCGGAGTTTTTGTTTTGTAGACGATTTAGTCGAGGGTATCGTCCGCCTCCTCCGCTCAGAGTGTACCCAACCCGTGAATCTGGGCAATCCGCACGAATTATCCGTTCGAGAGTTTGCCGAGACGATTATTCGGCTGACCGGAAGTTCCAGCCCCATTGCGTTTGAGCCTTTGCCGGTGGATGACCCGAAAGTCCGCCAGCCCGATGTGAGTGTGGCCCGTCAGATATTGGATTGGGAGCCAAACGTCTCCCTCGAAGACGGACTGAGTAAAACTATTGCCTACTTCCAGGAAAAGCTGGAGGTCCGTTAGATTCTAGCCTCCGAGAGAAGGGGAACGGGAGAGATAACGTTAGGACTCAGGAGAGGACGTAGGGCATGAGGATACTGGTAACCGGGGGAGCGGGCTTTATCGGCTCCCATGTCGCGGAAATCTATCTCAGGGCGGGCCACGAAGTCTGGATTGTCGACGATTTGTCAACCGGCAAGCCGACCAACGTTCCATCTGACGCGCACTTCGTCCAAGCGGATATCACCGATGCAGCAGTGCGGCGGCTCCTAATTGACGAACGGATTGAGGTGGTCAACCATCATGCGGCGCAAATGGACGTCCGTCGCTCGGTTGCCGATCCGCTGTTTGATGCGCGGGTGAATATTCTCGGGCTGCTCAATATTCTTGAAGGCGTGCGGCAGGCTCAGTGCCAGCGTGTTATCTTTGCGTCTTCTGGCGGGACGGTATACGGGGAACAGAATGCCTTTCCGGCAACCGAAGACCATACTACCCGTCCGATTAGTCCGTATGGAGTCAGCAAGCTGGCTGGAGAACGGTATCTGTATTTTTACCAGAGAGAGCATGGCATCCCGTCGCTGAGCCTGCGCTATGCGAACGTGTATGGACCGCGGCAGGACCCTCATGGCGAAGCCGGCGTGGTGGCTATTTTCACTCAGCGCTTGCTGGCGGGAGAGACGATTACGATTAACGGCGACGGTCAGCAGACGCGAGACTATGTATTTGTGGACGATGTGGCCCAGGCGAACCTGGCGGCTCTGACTGCCGACTACTCAGGTGCGATCAACATCGGTACGGGTCTTGAGACGACGGTGAATACACTGGCCGAGCATTTACAGCGGATAACCGGCTCACGCGACCAGGCGTACTACGGTGCTGCCAAGCCAGGCGAACAGCGCCGCAGTGTCTTGTCTTGGAGCCGGGCCGCCGGCACGCTGAACTGGAAGCCTCTGGTATCGCTTGCCGACGGGCTTGAGAAAACGGTTGCCTCTCTGCGGACATCGGTATGAATATCGAGCAGATTCGAAACTTTAGCATTATTGCCCACATCGATCATGGCAAATCGACACTGGCCGACCAGCTCCTCTCCCAGACGGGCTCGATTAGTGAGCGTGAAAGCGGAGCGCAATTTCTGGACACCATGGAGCTTGAGCAGGAGCGGGGCATTACGATTAAAGCCCGAACCGTTCGCCTGCGCTATCAGGCGCAAAACGGTGCCGAATATTATCTGAACCTGATTGATACCCCTGGTCATGTAGATTTTGCCTATGAGGTCTCGCGCAGTTTATCGGCCTGCGAAGGTGCCATCCTGGTCGTAGACGCGACCCAGGGGGTTGAGGCGCAAACGCTGGCCAACACCTATCTTGCGCTCGATCATCAGCTTGAAATTTTCCCCGTTATTAACAAAATCGATCTGCCCAGCGCCGAGCCCGAGCGCGTTCGGCAAGAGCTCGAAGACATCATCGGGCTGGATGGCAGTGAGGCGGTTTTAACCAGCGCAAAAGAGGGGAGGGGGATTGTTGAGGTGCTGGAGGGTATCCTGCGGCTCATGCCGCCTCCTCAGGGGGATCCCGGTGCGTCGGTCAAAGCGCTGCTTTTTGATAGCTGGTTTGATCCCTACCAGGGAGCCGTTGTGCTCGTCCGGGTATTCGACGGAGTCCTGAGGCCCGGTATGTCCATTCGGCTCATGTCGAGCGGCAAGGAGTATGAAGTCGGACAGGTTGGGGTCTTCGCTCCGCACGCTCAAACCGTCAAAGCGCTCGGGCCAGGGGAAGTGGGCTTTCTCACAGCCGGTATTAAAGAGGTCCGGGAAGCCCGTGTCGGTGACACGATTACAGGAGCCCAACGTCCTACTACGGTCATGTTGCCGGGCTTCAAGGCCGCGAAACCCATGGTTTTCAGTGGTTTGTATCCGGTTGAATCGAAACACTACGAGGCGTTGCGCGACGCGGTCGAAAAACTCCGTCTCAACGATGCTGCTTTTTCGTACGAGAAAGAAACCTCGCTGGCCCTTGGCTTTGGTTTTCGCTGCGGCTTCCTGGGCCTGCTCCATATGGAAATCGTCCAGGAGCGTTTGGAGCGAGAGTTCGGCCTTGACCTCATTACCACCACGCCAACGGTTGAGTATCAAGTCCTGACGCTTGACGGGGAAATCCTGCACGTCGAGAATCCGTCCTCTCTCCCGCCGGTACAGGAAGTCGATTCCATCCAGGAGCCTTTTATCCTGGCCAGTATTCATGTGCCCGAAGAATACGTCGGCAATGTCATGCGGCTCTGCCAGGAGCGGCGTGGAGAACAACGCGCCATGAAATACCTGGGGGCTGCGCGCGTCGCCCTGGAGTATGAGCTGCCGCTCAACGAGATTGTGGTCGATTTCTATGACCGGATCAAATCGATCAGCCGTGGCTATGCCTCGTTTGATTATGAATTTCTAGACATGCGTCCGGCCAACTTAGTGAAGATTGATATCCGTATTAATGGCGATATGGTCGATGCCTTGTCCCTGATCGTCCATGCCGATTACGCGTATGCCCGTGGACGCGAACTCGTGCAAAAAATGCGTGCCCTCATTCCGCGCCAAATGTTCGAGGTGGCTGTCCAGGCCGCCATCGGGAGTCGAGTGATCGCGCGGGAAACCGTGAAGGCGTTGCGCAAAAATGTCACCTCCAAATGCTATGGTGGGGATATAACCCGTAAACGAAAGCTGCTAGAGAAACAGAAAGAAGGAAAACGCCGGATGAAACAGGTTGGGCGGGTAGAAATTCCCCAAGAGGCGTTCCTGGCGTTGCTTCAGGTGGGCCAGGGTAGAGAGTAGCGGATATGGCCAGAGGAAAAACATCGGCCCAAGGAGCGGCAGACCCAGTCGGCCTGACGGATCAGCAGACAGGCGGCAGACTGCTCTCTACGCCGACAACTCCCAAAAAACAGAAATCGGCCGTTCGTGAATATGCCGAAGCCTTGCTTTTCGCCCTTGTTTTGGCGCTTTTTATCCGAAGTTTTATTGTTCAGGCGTTCAAAATTCCGTCTGGCTCCATGCTGCCGACGCTCCAGATTGGGGATCATATTCTGGTCAGCAAGTTTGTCTATGGTCTGCGCTTGCCCTATCCCTTTGAAACCTTGGTGTTCGAGTGGACGAGGCCAGAACCGGGGGACGTTATTGTTTTTGTCTATCCAAAAGATGAAACCAAAGATTTTATCAAGCGGGTCGTCGCCGTCGCCGGTGACGAGGTGCGAATTCGCAATAAGAAGCTTTTTGTCAACGGCGTAGCGGATGAGAGTCCGTATGCCCATTTTGCCAATCCTGACCGCGTTATTCCCGGGCCGCGGGATAATTATCCGCCTCTACTTCCTGACAGGTCCAATGAATCTGTTGTCGTGCCACCCGGCAAATTATTTGTCATGGGGGATAACCGGGACCACAGCCACGATAGCCGCTTCTGGGGCTTTGTTGATGCGCAGGACGTGAAAGGTAAGGCCTTTCTGATATATTGGTCGTGGGACGGCCAGGATCGCTGGGTACGGTGGGAGCGACTCGGAGCGCTTATTTACTAGCATAAAAAGTAAACACGTCCTATAAAATCTGCGGATAAGGCTGGGCGCGTTTACTTTTCCGACTATCTGGGGAAGTCAGAGTGCCAAGGCTCGAAGACATGTTGCTTGAGAGTGGCAAAGTCTCTCAGGATGACTTGCGCCGCATCCAGCTCGTGCAGCAGGAGCGCGGAGAAACACTTGAGCGTTTACTGGTCGAGCTCGGCTTCATGTCTGAGGATGACCTTCTCCCGGTCCTGGCTGAATACTACCATGCCCCCCTCATGAGTGCGCGGGACTTTCCGCAGCAGCCGCCTCCCTTGTCCGAGATGAATACCGATTTTCTTCGCCAAGCGCGGGTCTGTCCCCTGGTGATTCAAGATGGTGGACTGACTATTGCCATGGCTGATCCTGGCGATTTCTACGTTATGGAGGCCCTGGAGAAGGCAACGAAGCTGCGTCTTGCACCCCGCTTGGCGCGCGAGCGCGATATTCTTGAGACCTTGAATATCTATTATGCTGACGGGGTACCGGACGGTCAGTCCGACGGTCAGGAGGTCGGCTCGGTCGAGTACCTGGAAGATGATCAAGAAGATGAAGCCCATCTGCGGGACCTCGCGAGTGAAGCTCCAGTCATTCGGCTCGTGAATATGCTCATCGTCCGGGCGATGGAGCAGCGCGCGTCGGATATTCATATCGAGCCGTTTGAAAAGGAACTCCGTGTGCGCTACCGCATTGACGGGATTCTGCACGATGTCGAAGCACCGCCTCGTAAGCTGCAGGCTGCGCTTATTTCACGGGTCAAGCTTATGGCCAAGCTCAATATTGCGGAACGGCGCC
>JAJDZM010000273.1 GCA_022824615.1 Candidatus Binatia bacterium
CGCCGGGACGCCGGGACGCCGGGACGCCGGGACTGCGTCTTCATGGGTTCGCCGTTCTCGCCCGCTAGCCTCCCCGCCTGAGTCTTCCGGCCTCGCCTCTGCGGGCGGCCTGCGCCGCGCCGCCGCTGTCCTGCTCGGCCTGCCGAATCATCGCCATACGAGTTTCACGCCCCTGCGTAAGCTCATAAGGAATATCTCCAGGATTCTCAAAACCTTTGGGGTAGCTTCCACCTTCACGGCGTTCGGCGTGATGGCGAACGGGGCTAATGCATCGGAATGCGTTTCGGATGCACTCTCCCAGGAGGTCGCCACGCAGGCAGCCTCGGGATCACAGGCACACAGGGACCGTTGGTCGCGCATTCAGTCCGCGCTCGGCGGAGATAGCTCCGCGTTCACCCTGGAGCAGGCGCAGACGATCCGTGCTCGGCGCGCCTCGAACGGCTGGTCCACAGCGCAGTGGGACCCGATTATCACAGCACTTCAGTGCCTGAGCGACGCTGAGAACACGCCGTCTGATGAGCCTGACCAACCGATCCAACCAGATGCGGTACCGGAGAAGACGGAAACCGGGCCGACGGAGGTGAATACCAGGATACCTCTCATGCTTACTCCAGCAATAACGGTGCCGGCCAACCTCTCCGAAAGAGTAATCATTGAAGAGTTTGTTATTACTCTACCTAGAAATAATCTTCCTCCCGCAGGGAAAATACAGACTTCCACACTCATCCTGGGCGGCTCGGCAACTCCCGGCGTTGATTACACGGTTACATGCGGGACTTTTCGTGATAGCGGGAATTTCGGAGGGGTACACGACAGAGCAACATGTAAGCAGGCTGGCAATACCATTATAGTTACGTTGATTGGGGATGCCTTTGTGGGATCAAGAAATCGGTACGTTGATGCTGGAATACGCCTGCACGTATTGGAGGACAATACCCCGGAGGAACCCGAGACTATTACCCTAAAGTTGGGGAATGACGGAGCAAACACCTGGAGACAGACCATCGTTGACGTTCCTACAACGCCTATCGAGGTAGGATTTGCGCGAACGAGACCCATCAAGGCCAATGAGAGCTTCAAGCAACTTACTCTTCCTGTACACACAAGCCGTCTTCTAGATAAAAACGTGGCGGTACCTTTGATATTCACCGATATGTCAGCAAAGAAGGGGGTCGATTATTTTCCGCCTGCAACAGCGATGCTGACAGCGAGCGGAGTTACCAACCACGAAATAGAGATAAAACTTCACGATAACAACTTATTCGAAGGTCCAAAGCAATTTCGGGTGGCAATTGACACCAAAAGACTGCCCGAAGGTTTCATTCCGGGGGCCATCACAAGCGCGGTAGTGATTATTGCGGACGATGAAATGTATGGAGATCCTGGTCCATGCACTCCCCAGACTGGTTGCTACCCCGCACCGACCGACACTACGGGCTACTTTGGGTGGACACCTCCGTTGCGCACATCCGACGGAATGCCGGCCAGTTGCGTGGCCAAGGTGAAGGCCATCCGGCAGGACGTGATCGACAACGACTGGAGCGACGAGGTCCTGGCTAAGTACGGGTTCGAGGTTATAGGGCCCTCGGTAAGGCTCAGGTACTGGTACGCCTCCCACGTCACCCGGGTCGCGAACTACGACAAGCGTACTTCCTTTCCTCAAACCGACTTCCACCAGGAGACTGTTTTGGTGGGGCCACAAGGTGAAGCTCCGGGGCAGTGGCGGTGGACAGAGAAGCCCCCGCACTTCCCTTACAACGACCATACTGCTCTAATAACAGATGACGTCAGGAGGAACCAATCCGACCGTAACTCTAACAACCCCGAGACAGCGTGGTGGTGGGGCGGCGTGTCCGAGGAGCTGAAGTGCGGCGTGGCTGCGGAGCAGTCGGACCCCGGCTATGAGGGCGCTTTACTCGTCCATATAGACGGCAGCCCTACTTCGGCTAAAAGCAGCGACTGGGTACGTGAGACGGACACTCCCGACAGTAGATCGGCCGATTTCTCCGTCAGCTACCGGGGAACGAAATCTTCTGACGCGCCGTCGGACTATACCGTTGTCCTTGGAGGCACAGCCACCCCGTTCGTCGATTACGACGTAAAGATTCGGGGAAAGTTCTCCGTTCGCGGCAAGGATGCGGAGGGAACCAACGAGACTGGCGTCTATACCTCCGTGTGGTCGCCCACATTCCGTCTCGTGGGAGTCAGGACTGGGGGTGGAAACCATGTTGTCCGCATTATCCCCAAATCGGACGCTGTCGCCGAGGGTACGGAGACGGTTACCCTGAGCTTCTCCAAGCCATCCCCGACTTACTGGACTCTGGGTTACCACCACTACAATAGGTCCACTGGTAGCGGGAGAGGCACACTAAATCGACCGGCAATAGAGGAGCACTGGCAGTACTCCTCCGGCTACACGGACCACCCTCAGGTGTATCAGCCCTACGTGGACCCGGGCGCGGAACACTCGACCGCTACCATTGAGATCAGAGAGTCGGGTACTGCCCCCGCACCCGCCACGGTAGACGTGCACGATATCACCCTGGCCGAGGGCGAAAAGGCCCCAGGGCTGCGCACGCAGTGCCTGACGACCTTTGGCATCGAGAACGTGGGCAACACCTGGAAGGGCCTGACGCGCGAGCAACTCTGCGGCGGCTACCACACGCTGCTGACGTGGAGCCTGCCCAGCGGCGTCTGCGTCCTCGGGAAGCTCCAGAAGACGGCTGGCAACGCAACTCCCGACGTTGACTTCACGGCGAATTGGATGGGCGGCTTCTACACCGACCAACGAGGCAATCAGGGCCACCGCAATATGCACCGCCTCTGCGGCAGTGGCGGCAAGCAGATGTACATCGTCGCCAAGGAAGACAGCCATGCCGACTCAGGTGAGACCGCTGAAATCTCCTTCGTCATCGACCACGTGATCGAGCAAAGGACCGGCATGGGCGACGGCCAACACTGGCGCAGGTCTAATACGCCAATCACTACTACTACTGGCACAATCACCATCACCAACGACGATCCCTTGCCAGGGGCGTGGCTGGCGGAGTTTGGGCACTCGGTGGCGGCATCAACCGTGCAAGCAGTCTCTGACCGGATTGCTGCCCCGCGTGATGGGGGCGTCACTGGAAGTCTCGGTGCTATGCCCAGCGAAGGGAACGATATTACCGACTCACAGGAGATACTCACAGGCTCGTCCTTTGCCATAGGGTCCAAAGCCGAGACAACGGAAAACCTTGCCGTGTGGGGGCGCATAGACCGCAATACCTTCAGCAGCTCTATGGCTGACGGTGAAAGCCTTAGCGGTGATGTGCGTAGCGTCCAGATGGGCCTGGATTTCGCCACTGACCGTTACTTGGTAGGTGTCGGATTGGGTTGGCATTCGGGTGACGGTAAAGCTGGGGAAGATTACTCGCTCGACGCTAAACTCGGTACCCTGTTTCCCTATGCCGGGCTTTACCTGGGCTGGGTGGACATATGGGGCATGGCTGGTTACGGCGAAGGCAAGAGCACTCTTTCTCGTGAGGGTGACACTCTTCTCAAAGACATAGCCACAGATATCGACTGGCGCATGGCGGCCCTCGGTTTCCGTGTGGGTCTCCATGACACGGAAGACTATGACCTTGACTTTGTTGGTGATACCTTCTGGCAAGGTATTAATTCCAAAAAGACTGCCCATTACCAAGCATCATCCTCGGAAAGCACCCGAGTTCGTAGCGGTTTGGAAGGTAGTCTGATCCTAGGACCACTTACCCTGTCACCTAGGGCCTTGCTTCGCTGGGACAGTGGGGATGTGGACGACGACCGTAGTGTAGAGCTCGGTGGTGGACTTACCTGGGATGTGACGGACTCGTTAGAACTAGAGTTGAAGGGGTCTGAGGCCATAAACTCCGATTCCAATGAGAAGAGTTGGAGCATCGCCATGTCTATGGAACTGGGGAAGGGGATTGCCTCGGTAGACTACGATCAGGACAATAATTACGTCCTAGGTTATGGCATAGACTTTGAAGGTAGCTCTTTAGGGCTTGAAGTGGAGCCTGTTACGGAGCGTGTGTCTGGGATAATGTCGTTCCAGTTTTAGCCGTTGGGCGGAGGTACTTCGTCCTGGAAAGATCAGAAATGATATTCAGGGGCCAATCTAATCCTAGTCCCCCCGCTACGTGGAGGCCGCGTAAGACCATGAAGAGCGTAATGGCTCACTATGGCGATGGTCTGAGAATCGTAGAGACTTGTTTTCAAACTGAGACAGTGCCCGTACGCCGCGGTGGAGCCGCTCGAACAGGCGAACCGCAAGTTGGCGCTCCAGCCCGGCAATGTTGCGGCTGACGACCGACTGCGTGGTGCCGAGTTCCTCGGCGGCCGAGCTGAAGCTCCCGTGCCGGGCGGCGGCCTCGAAG
>JAJDZM010000124.1 GCA_022824615.1 Candidatus Binatia bacterium
CAGGTCGCGATGACCCGGATCGCCGCACCCGATGCGCCGCTGATCGGCGCAGCATCCCGCACCACCGGCGCTGCGACGCTCAACGGCCATGCGCTGTTCGCGGCCGTTCGCTTCCTGACGTTTCTCGGCCGCGACTATCTCGTGGATTCTTTCTACAAGCGCCTGAGCAGGCTCGCGCGCAACGAGGCGGATCACGCCATGATTTCGGCGTTCGCACACTCCGTCGGACAGCCCGAGCAGGCAATCCGTGCCGCCCAGCAGGCCATGAAAGACGCGGCTGTGCGGCGTGATATATGGTTTTTTCTACTGCCCATGGACAGCATGCAGAGCTAAGGAGGAGAGCTATGGCGTCTTTTTTATCAATGGACGATCCTACATTCTGGAAGCAGTATCCGGAGGAACTGAAAGAACTGGTCGAGATGCCGTTAGACGGTGTCACCGGACTCGCCTATTTTTTACTCGGCGACCGGAAGGATAACCCACCCACTGTGGTGACGCTGCGTATGGGACCCAACTGGACTCTGCCGCGACACGCCCACGATTGTCATCGGTTTGAGATTGTCGTGCAGGGTACGCTGGACGTGGGTGAGCGTATTCTCAAGCCCGGCGATGTGATGATGACGGAGCCGGGTGTGGCCTACGGCCCGCATATCGCCGGACCGGAGGGCTGTACCACGTTTGAGATTTTCAGCAATCACCGGGGCTCCTACGTGACCCTGGTCGACACCCCGGAGGGTCGGGTCGAGTGCGACGTCTCCACCCGAGAAGGCATGCAGAAAATGGAACAGGCCATGCTGCGCGATATGGAGGCCAACGGGCCGGCGTGATGTAACGCTGGTCCGGACGGCCTCTTGCGCATGTCTCTTTTCCCTTCGCTTTTTACGGTTAGGTCGTCACCGCCTGTGCTATCAGTCTGCCTTTCTCTGCGGTGCAGCGACCGGGGCACTGGCCTGGTCCTTCCGCTCTGAACGCCCCGACCGGCTGTTTCTCGTCGTGCAACGCTCTAATGAAAAGGGTACGGCAGGAGATGCTCTTTGGCATTCAGGTCGTGGATGGAAGTACAGCCCAGGAGCCGCATGGTATCCTCAATTTCTTTTTTCAGGATGGCAAACGCCTTGCGCACCCCCACTTCTCCACCCGCCCCAAGACCATACACATACGCCCGTCCGGCTAAGACCGCATCCGCCCCGTGGGCCAAGGCAATGACGACATCTCCGCCGGAACGAATGCCACCGTCCAACAAGATGGTCATCGTGGAGTCCTTGAGTTCGGCTACGACGTCTTTCAGGACGTATAAGGTCGGGTAAACGCGGTCCATCTGGCGGCCGCCGTGGTTGGATATGATAATGCCGTCCACTCCGTGTTCAACCGCCAGCCGGGCATCTTCGACACACTGCACACCCTTTATGAGGATGGGCTTGTCCGTCCCCCAGATTTCCCGAATCCAGGGCAGATGCTCCCAGGTGACAACCGAAGTGCGCAGTTGAGCCCCCACGTCCGCGTAGGGCATGGGCCGTCCGTCGTTCAGAATGACATTGCGGAACTGCATCATCCCGCCGTCCGCATAAAAGCTCTTCAGCCAGGAGAGATGGGAGATCATTTGTGGGCCAAATTTCAGTTTCTGGAGTGGCGTACCATGAATCGCCCGTGAAGCGCCGAGCCATTCGTGCTGGGCGCGGTTCCCGGCGACCGCAGTATCAATGGTCAGCACGAGCGCGGAATAGCCGGCGTTTTTCGCGCGTTCGATCCCTCGGGCGGCGACGTCTTTTCCTCCAACGAGATACAGTTGATACCAACACGGTCCTGACGAGGCGGCGCGGACTTCTTCCAGGTCGGTCCCCGTCAGAGTGGAGAGGGTGCAGATCGTCCCGGCTTCACCGACCGCCTTGGCGGCAACGGCCTCTCCGCGCGGCCAGAGCATGCGAGGACTACCTATCGGAGCGGCGATAACCGGCAGCGCAATGGAGTGTCCCAGAATTGCAGTCCGCATCTCTACAGTGTCCAACTGGATCGCGCTTCTCGGCTTAAAGCGTTCTCTTTGAAAGGCTTCGACATTATCTCTGAGCGTGACTTCATTATCGGCACCGCCACGATAATATTCTCTCACAATCGGCGGTACGCGCTTCTCCATCACCTGCCGGAGATGATCGATGGTGACGCATTTTTCAACCGCTCTGGCCCAGCGCTTCGCACTTCTGGCATGCGCACGCCGGAGGTAGGGTTGCAGCAGCCGCAGCCCGGCAGAGTGTTCATCGAGAGCGGGAATGTGTTCGAGATTGCGTTCGAGCGGTTGCGGGTGCGTCATCGCGACAATGCTTCCTCAACCTGTCCGGGACGGTGTATCTGCTGCGGTTCTCCCGACTTCTGCCGGGAACGCAGAGTCTACCTGCGTTGATCCCAAAACGCCACTTCTACGCTCAGACTACCGGCGCGATAGCGGGAGGCGGCGCGGTGTTCACCGCTGAGGTCATCGGGCAGTTGTTGGACGCCCAGGTCGGCGTGTGCAACAACCGTCGTCCGCAGGCCGCTATTGACATTGACAATCAGGGTACTTCAGAGCTGTCGGTCCCGAACAATTCGATGGTCGCGCGGTGCCCGGCAGCCGCCGCCAACCGGGCATCACAGGTGATCAATGGTGCTGGAAGGCTCTCTGCCAGAGCCAAGTACACCGCATCATAGGCCGTGGTATTGTGACGCAACGCCCAGATGCGTGGCAGAAAAGGGGTGTGTGGGTAACGAGTAATCTGGAAATCAGCGACCTCAGTGAGCCCGCGTTCTCCCTGTTGCGGTGTCAACTGGCCCAGGGATACGTACCGTCGCAGGACATGCGTTATCTCAAGATCAATCAGATGAGGGGCATGCAGGGACTCGGAAGCTCCGACAAGACGCCTCTCAATGTTCGCCGCCTCGGTCGTATTCAGGAGGAGCGCCAAGATGGCCGAAGCGTCAACGACGATCACAGCCTGTCCCGTTCTTCTCGGATAATCTGCGCTGGTGTCAGGGTTGGACGAAAAGGCGTTCGACCCCGCAGCCTTCGGCATAACTCCTCCAGGGTCGGACACTCGGCGTGACGCACGAGTTCTGCGATCAAGTAGTCCGAAAGCGACATCCCGGCCAACGCCGCCCTCGACTTGAGAATCCGATGAAGCTCATCAGGAACATTGCGTAGCTGAATCATTTTGGACATTGGATTAACATACTTACATGTTATCCACATGTCAAAGATTGCCGCAGTGTCTCAGTTTCACATCTCCGCTCTCCACTG
>JAJDZM010000086.1 GCA_022824615.1 Candidatus Binatia bacterium
GAGGCGGTGTATGAGGCATTCGCCGATTACGTCGGGGAATTGCCGCTCGTCGCTTACAATCTTCAGTACGACCTTGACCAAGTGCTGCTGCCAGAATGGAAACGACTCGGCGTCAGTCAGATTGGAGTGCGTGGCTTCTGCGCGTTCCGCCTTGCACAGCGATTACTGGACCCGGTCCCAGCCGGGAACTGCAAATTACAAACGCTCCGTCAGTATTACCGGCTGCCCCAACGTGGGGCGCATACTGCGCTGGGCGACGTGGAAACGGTTGTCGATCTGCTCGGGCAAGTGCTCCGCCCGCTGGCCGAGCGATATGGCCTGGACTCCTGGAAAAGCGTGTGCGACTTCACCACCCAGGAGTGGTATCCGACCCGGATCGCTTTCGGCGCCTTCAAGGGCCGCCTGTTCTGGGATGCGGAGACCGACGCTGACCTGCACGACTGGCTTGTCCGCTTGTCGCACTCGACCAACCGGCGCAATGCGGCCATCGGCAGGTGGTATCTGAGCCAACTGGCTGAGGGAGAACGACCGGATACGATATTTCGACCGGCGGAGGCGAGCGCCTCAAACGGCGATGCGAACAGCGTCCTGGACACGGGCCTTATCATCTACACCGATCCAGCCATTGAGGAATTGCAGCAACTCATCGCTGCCGCCCGCGCCCGGCTTGCAGAAGTCGAAGCGGCTTACATGACCGCCCGTGCGCGCACGGAGTTCGTCACGTCAAGACTCTACACTCTGCTGCGTGATCGTTATCGCCGCTGCGACCGTCTGAAGCGGCTGGTGGAGTATCGCCGCCGCTATAGAGAAACATTACTGCAAGACGGGAAGGAAGTAGCTAACAGCATCGCCGGTGCGCACGACGCAGCGCAAGCGAGTCTGGACGCGGATTACGAAGCCCTTGACCGGGACGCCGACAGCCGCGTCGAACCGACCCTTGAGCAAGAGCAGGCAATCAAGACGCTCTGGCTCAAGCTGGTGAAAACCTACCACCCCGACCACTATGCTGATGAGCCGGAGAAACAGACACGTTACAATCAGTTGATGCAGGCGATAAATCAGGCCAAAGACAAGGGAGATGTCGCCGCTCTGCATGAAATTGCGGATGACCCCGAAGGGTTTGTCCGGCGTCAGGGATGGGGAACGCTGGCTCTTGATGACGACGATGCTCTCGACCGTCTGAGGTACCTCTACGAAGGGCTCCAAGCCCAGATTATTGCTCTGCTTGACCGCTTGAACGATCTCCAGGAAAGCCCCGCCTTCGACATATACCGACGAGTCGAAGCCGAGCCGGACCTACTGAATGAGATTGCCGCACGGCAAGGAGCGGTACTGGACACGGAAATAGCCGAGCTTGAAGCGGAGGCACAACAACTGGCAACGGAGATAGAGGAACTGACCGGGGAGCTGTGCCGAGTGAGCTTATGAGGAGGGATTTATATACCTGACTACCCAGGCCGCTCCTCAGTCGGCTCTGTGTACTTCTTCAGGTACGGCCACGGTTTGTTCTTGGGCCGCTGAAAAAACTCTTGGTGATTTTCTCCAGCGTATCCGGGATCGGTGCTGAGAACACGAGGGACGGGGCAGGTTTCTTTTTGCGTGACGCTTCCTGCGGCATACCCCGCTCCTTTTTTCTGATTTGTTGGGATACATCCCAACTTTCGTGTATATTCAACCTGTCCACTATTGCGCTACCCGTTCGTCGGGTCGCCTGCTGAATAGAATAGTCGCACGCAGACTTAGGAGTAGCTACCTGAGTCGCGGTGAATAGGTGGGGCTCATCTCGCGTGTAGCGTGGATAGTGGACACGGCCCGGCAACCTGGATGAGCCGAACCCGGCCCTGATCTGTCCCCGAGCAACTCGCCTTCCGGCCTGCCCTGCTCGGTTTGTATCATCCTCCAAATGCAGAGGAGAACATAGGATGCGTATTCTACTACTTGGCGTGCTTGTCAATCTGGCACTGGTCGGGCACAGCACGGCCTGGACCAGCCATCCTCAGCCCTTTCCCTCGGGAGAAGCCACAGTTGTGCATGCCTATCATTGCTGGGCGGATCAGTATTGTCACTACACGACCGGATCGGAATGGGAGGCCGAGATTCAGGACGCGGTCCAGGCGTGGAATGAGGCCGGCTCGAATTTTCGCTTTCAGACGCGGGGCAGCCGTGCGGATGATGATCCCTGTCGCAACACGTCGGAGCATATTTTTGTCATTCTGTCCGACCTCTCCCCGGAGCATGTGTGTCCGCAGGACAGGCCCATCCGGGGAACGCTGTATGCCGCCTTCCAGTATGGGTCCGGCTGGGGGCGGCTCTATGTGAATACCATCGCCTTAACCTACTCCACGTTGCCCCAGCTTCTCCTGCTTCACGAACTCGGCCATGCCCTCGGCTTAGGCCACCCCAATGAAGCCGGGCAAACCGTCGACGCGGTGATGAATACCGGCAACCTCAATGAGTTGCTCTCTTACTCCACGCTCCAGCTTGACGACATTGAAGGAGCGCAGGCAATCTGGGGGGTGCGCCACATCAAGCGGCGGCTGGAGAATCCAGGCAACGGGAAACACTATTCGGGCATCGGGGTCATCTCGGGCTGGCAGTGTGCAGAGGGGCGGCTGACCATCCGCTTCAATGACGGCCCGCTCATCCCGCTGGCCTACGGCACGGAGCGGACGGATACCCGTCAGGAGTGCGGGCATACGACCACCGGCTTTGTCTCGATCTATAATTGGGCGCGGTTGGGCGATGGCCAACATATCGCGGTGCTCTATAACAATGGGGTTGAGGTGGTGCGTAGCCGCTTCACGGTGGGGACTGCGGGGACAGATTTTGTGGAGGGGGTGCAGACCTCGGTCACGGTCCAAAATTTCCCGGAAGCAGGAGATCAGCAGTTGTTTGAGTGGAATCAGAATACCCAACATATGGAGATGGTCAGTCCCCACCGGCCTCATGTGACGGCCACGGGGAGTCAGAGTCCCGGCGCGACGCTCGAGAATCCGGGCCACGAGCTCAACTACTCGGGCATTGGAGTGATCTCAGGCTGGAAGTGTGCCGCCGTGCGGTTGACCGCCCGGATCAACGGGGGAACCCCCATTCCGCTGCTCTATGGCAACGAGCGCCAGGACACGCAACCGGTGTGCGGGCATACGGCTACAGGGTTTATTGCGATCTATAACTGGGGGCGGTTGGGCGATGGGCAGCATGAGGTCGTGGTCTATGACGGGGAGGTCGAGTTTGCCCGGAGCACGTTCACGGTCGGAACGACGGGGGAGGTTTTTTTGAGGGGAGCCGAAGCGCTGGTGACCGTGAGAGGGATTCCGTTTGCGGGGCAGACAATGGATTTCCGGTGGGTTGAGAACAGCCAACACCTGGAGATGGCCGGGAGAGGGGTCGAGCCTCCCTCCACCGGCGGGTTCGGCATAGAGATGGTGCTGATTCCGGCTGGGACGTTCCAGATGGGTTCGCCGGCGTCAGAGCCAGGCCGTGACAGTTTTGAAGAGCCGGTGCATCAGGTGACCATCAGACAGCCGTTTTACCTGGGGAAGTATGAGGTGACGCAGGCGCAGTGGCGGGCGGTGATGGGCACGAACCCGTCGCGTTTCTCCAACTGTGACACCTGTCCAGTGGACTCGGTGTCCTGGAATGATATCCAGGTTTTTCTTGAGGAGTTAAACCGGAAAGAGCAGGTCCATACCTATCGCATGCCCACGGAAGCGGAGTGGGAATACGCAGCCCGGGCCGGGACGAGCACGGCATACAACTTCGGGGCGGAAGAGCGTCAGCTCGGGCGGTATGCCTGGTATGCCGATAATGCCGGCGGGAGAACGCATCCGGTGGGGGGCAAGCGCCCGAATGCGTTTGGGCTGTACGATGTCCATGGGAACGCGTCGGAATGGGTGCAGGATTGCTGGAATGAGAAATATACTGGAGCGCCAACGGACGGGGGGGCGTGGCTCACAGGGAGGTGTAATATCCGGGTCCTGCGCGGCGGCTCCTGGAACAGTCATGCGAGGAGCCTCCGCTCGGCCGACCGAAGCAGGGACCTCACGAGAGATTCGCACGAAGGCCAAAGCGGCTTCCGTCTTGCCCGGAGTGTGAATTAGGGCATGTGGTGGAATAGCGCAACAGTAAAACGGCCCTGGTCGGTCGGCAGCCAGCCAGGGCCTTAACCTCCAACCTGGAAGGAGGTTTGGAATGGCAAAGGGAGAGATGCTCTCACTCAGCCAACGAGAGTGTGCTGTCCATTCCCCGGGTTATACGCCTGTGCCAGAAGGAGAGTCAAATCTTGGGTAATTTGGTATATAAGTCCCTGTGAGGAAGGGAAGAGCCTATGAGTGACAAGGAGGATAGTTCCATCTTTCCCAGAGCCTCCGGCGATTTGGTACGCATTCCGCCTGGAGCCAGTGCGATCATTGGCGGTATGGTCAATGACGCGATGGAGATTATTCATGCACGTGACACCAGCCAACAGAGGAAAACGGACTCCCAGTCCAACACTAGGTCGGACCCCGAAGTGCTAGGCTCAGGACCTATAAATGATGATTGCTGGAGTGTAGTGTGGTGAGTGTTGGATACCCAGTCTCTATTGGAACAGGAGTTCTGTCATGTCAGGCCCTCCTCTGTGGCTCACCGATGCACAATTCGCCCGCTTGCAGCC
>JAJDZM010000265.1 GCA_022824615.1 Candidatus Binatia bacterium
CGGGCTTTTTGCTGCTCGGCCCGAAAATCGTCGTAGCCGAGAATATCAAGAGCCTTTTGTAATGAGGCTTGATGGCTGCCGCTTTCAATCTCCACACCCAGCAGCGTCGTATACGGATGCTCGTCCTGCGGGATCATGTTCCGCAGCCGAATCTCTGCCGGATCAAGACCGAGCTTCTGGGCACCCATATCCAGAAGACGCTCCATCGTCAAAGCCGCAACCGGAATACCCACGCCCCGGTACACCCCAATGGAGGCTTTGTTGGTGGCGACCGTACAGGTTTCAAATCCAAAGGCCGGAATTTTATAGGGGCCTGTTATGGTTCCGGCCGCATGTTTTGGCTCAAAGGACGAACCCCAGGGATAGGACGAATAGCCACCCGCATCGCTCAGGAAGCGCGCCTTGAGGCCGAGCACGGTTCCATCGCTCTTAAGGGCCAATTCCGCATTGACAATCTGATGTTTGGCCTGGAGGGAGGCCGACAAATGCTCACGCCGGTCTTCGATCCATTTGATCGGTTTGCACAATGCTTTGGCTAAATACGTTACCACCACCTCTTCAGGAAAAGGATGCGCTTTGAGGCCAAATCCCCCGCCCACGTCCGGAGAAATGACCCGGATGCGATGCTCCGCCAGGTCCAGCAGCATGGCCAGACTGGCTCGCAGGGTATGCGGCACCTGGGTGGAGGACCAGACGGTGAGCGCCTCCGTTGCCACGTCAAACCGGGCGACACAGCCCCGCGTTTCCATCGGTGAAGCCATGTGACGGCCGGTCACAAAACGTTCAGACACCACACAGTCGGCGTCCTGAAACGCCTTACCCACCTCACCGACCTGGGCTTCGAACCGTTCCATGACATTGTCACCCCACTCTTCGTGCACCAGGGGGGCATCCGCGAGCAGTGCGCTTTCCATATCGGCCACGGCGTCAAGCGGCTCGTAGTCGACTTCGACAAGATCGGCAGCGTCCTCGGCGGTGTAGCGGTCCGTCGCCACAACGGCCGCAACCATATCACCCACAAAACGGACCTTATCAGGCGTGAGGACGTGCCAGTTACACGATTTGTGAAAAGGGACTTTCTGCGTATCAAGCTCGACCCGGAGCGGCTTGATCGTTTCCAGAATGTCCTGTCCGGTTAGAACACATGCCACACCGGGCTTGGCCAGCACAGCCTGAACATCGATATTCGCAATTTTGGCGTGGGCGTAAGGACTGCGAACAAAGGCGACCGCCAGCATGTCAGGCAATATCAGGTCATCAACATATTGGGTTTTTCCCAGTAAAACGCGCGGGTCTTCGACCCGGCGTACCTGCGCCCCCAGCATTTTCCCGGTTCCCTCACGACTCATGGATGACCCTCCAGTCGAAGACATGCTGCTGTCGTTTGCTATCAGGCTGCGGCTTGACGCTGTTCAATCCAGCCCAACACCCGTTCCGGAGTGAGAGGAATGGCATCCACCCGAACCTCAAATGGCGCCAGCGCATCGGCAACCGCATTCGCGATCGCTGCCGGGGGAGCGATCGCCCCACCCTCTCCAACGCCTTTAATACCGTGGGGCGTGTGCGGAGACGGGCTTTCAATATGACCGATCTCCACCTGCGGCACATCAATGGCAGTTGGGATAAGATAATCCATCAACGTCCCCGTCAAGAACTGGCCGTTCTCATCGTAGAGAGCGTGTTCGTACAAGGCCGTGCCGATTCCCTGAGCCACGCCACCCTGAATCTGACCATCGACGACTGTGGGGTTGATAATCGTGCCGCAGTCTTCAACCACGATATAGCGCAACAGGGTCACCTGGCCGGTGTCGCTGTCCACTTCGACCAGGGCGATATGGGTCGCGTTAGCATGCGTGGACGGCGGAGGTTCGTAGTGAGCCGTAGCGTCCAACCCGGGCTCTTCATCCCGCGGGAGACTGCCGGCCTGCACCAGCACCCGATGGGCAAGCTCCTTGATAGGCATCAGCGGAGTGGTGTCCGCTCTGCGCCGGATCATTCCCTCGGCCAACTCCAGATCGTCGTCCGGCACCTCGGTCATACGCGAGGCGATACGCAGCATCTTGTTACGCAGTTTTTCGGACGCTCTGGAGATCGCGCCCCCTCCGGTGACGGCGCTCCGACTGCCCCAGGTGCCCATGCCGTAGGGGACGGCGTTCGTATCGCCCTCGATGATTTTGACATCGGCGAGCGGAACGCCAAGCTCGTCAGCCGCGACCTGGGCCAGGGTTGTTTCGTGACTTTGACCGTGGGAGTGGGTCCCGACCAGCACGGTGACTTTACCCGCGACATCCATACGCACAGTTGCCGATTCATACCCGCCCAGATTCAGTCCCATAGAGGCAAAGGCCGCCGAGCTCGGCGCCGTACCTTCCAGATAACAACCGATGCCGATACCCAGGTAACGGCCCTGGGCTCGAGCCCGCTGCTGTTCGGCTCTGCACTCCTGGTAGCCCAGGATGTCCAGTGCTTTCTGGAGGGATTCGCGATGGCTGCCACTCTCTACTTCCGCACCGATAATGGTGGTATACGGGTGCTCTTCCTTTCGGATCATATTCCGCAGCCGAATCTCGGCCGGGTCTAGTCCCAGTTTGTGGGCGGCCAGGTCCATGAGCCGCTCCATGGTCAGCACTCCAATCGGCAGCCCTACCCCGCGGTACACTCCAATAGTGGTCTTGTTGGTGGCAACCGATACGGCCTCGAAACTGAAGGCCGGGGTCTTATACGGCCCAGGCAGGCTGGAGGCGGCGTGGCCGGCTTCAAATGCAGACCCCCAGGGGTATTCGGAATACGCACCCACATCGCCGACAAACCGGCCCCTGATGCCGAGGATGGTTCCGTCCTGCCGGACGGCAAGCTCGGCCTGGACGGCTTGCTGTTTGGCGTGGAGCGAGGCGGATAGATTTTCACGGCGATCTTCAATCCATTTGACCGCTCGGCCAAGACGGTGAGCGAGGTAGGCGGACACGGCCTCCTCGGGAAAGAGATGGCCCTTTTGCCCGAACCCACCGCCAACGTCCGGGGCGACCACGCGGATATGATGTTCAGGGAAATCCAGCACCAGGGCGATATGTGAACGGAGCACATGCGGCACCTGCGTGGACGACCACACGGTCAGCGTGTCTGTCGCAGGCTCAAAAGACGCCACGCAGCCCCGCGTCTCCATGGGCAGGGCCATATGACGGCCGGTGGTGAGGCGCTCTGAAACAACGCAATCAGCCTCCTGAAACGCTTTGGCCACGTCCCCAATCTCGGCCTGGAGTGTTTGCATGACGTTATCGCCCCACTCCTCGTGCACGAGCGGAGCGTCTGCGGCGAGGGCCTGTTCGACATCGGACACGGGCTCAAGCGGCTCGTACTCCACGTCGATCAAACCGGCGGCGTCTTCTGCCGCATAGCGGTCGGCAGCTACCACAACTGCCGCGGCCTCGCCCACAAAACGCACTTTATCCTGGGCCAGGACAGGCCAATCGCAGGGTTTATGCGTCGGTGCCTTGGCTGGCTCGTATTCGACTCGGAGCGGCTTAATGGCCCCGGCAATATCGGCTCCGGTTAACACAAGCCGAACGCCGGGTTGATTCTGAGCCGCGGCCGCATCAATGGACACAATCCGCGCGTGCGCGTACGGACTGCGGACAAAGGCGAGAGCAAGTGAGTTGGGCAGGTCGAGATCGTCCACATACTGCGATTTGCCCAACAGGACACGCGGGTCTTCGACCCGGCGTACCTGCGCGCCGACCATTTTTCCGGTTCCACCTTGAGAAGCTTCCATATGCCTGTCCTGAGCGTGTCGAAGGGCTTGTGTCCTAGGATTGGGATTGTTCCGCAACCGCCTGAACGGCTTTGACGATGTTCGCGTAGCCGGTACAGCGACACAGATTGCCGGACAGTCCGTGCCGGATTTCTTCTTCGCTCGGCCGCGGGTTCTTGTTGAGGAGGTCTACCGCGCTCATGAGAAATCCGGATGTGCAGAAACCGCATTGGAGTGCGTGGTTATCCCAAAAGGATTGCTGTAACGGGTGCATCTTATCCCCATCGGCAAGCCCCTCAAGCGTTTGGAGTTCCGCCCCATCGGCTTGAACGGCGAAGAGTAAACACGACCGCACACTTTCGTCGTCCATAATGATGGTGCACGCGCCGCACACCCCGTGTTCGCAGCCGAGATGGGTGGCGGTCAAACCCAGGTCGTGACGGATGAAGTCAGCCAGGAGCCGACGCACCGGCACTTCACGTTCGTACTCGTGGCCGTTGACGCGGACGCGAATGGTCTGGTACTCGGTGAATTGTGTTGCTGCCATATTCCTTCCCCCTGTTACGCGGACCAGGCTTCTTTCAGTGCACGCTGGGCCAGCACTTTAACCATTCTGCGTCGATAGTCGGCAGAACCGTGGACATCCCCGGACGGATCGACGGCAGCGGCGGCTTTTTCCGCAGCCGCTGTCAAAACCGCAGCATCGCCCTGACTACCGACGACAATTGGTTCGACGTCGGCGACGTGGAGTGGCGTGGAATGCGCTCCCCCAACAGCCAGTGAGGCCGTCGAGCACGTCCCGCTGTCGTCCAGCGTCAACTGACACGCAATGGCGACGATGGCGAAATCGCCCGGCCGGCGGCACAACTCCTGGAATCCCCAGACCGCGCCCGCAGGAGCAACCGGGAAACGGACCTCACACAGAATTTCCGCTGGCTCAATCGCCGTCATGAGTGGAGCAAGAAAAAATTCGCGCGCCGCAACCGTCCGGGAGTTGTCCTGAGAACGCAGCACGAGTTGGGCATCCAGGGCCGCGGCGACCAAGGGCCATTCTGCGGCAGGGTCGGCATGGACCAGGCTGCCCCCAATGGTTCCCCGGTTCCGGATCGCCAAGTGGCCGACCTCGGCTGCGGCCCGACACAGCAAGGGCTGGGCGGCCTGAACCTCGTCTGACACTTCGATCTGTCTATGCCGCGTCATTGCGCCAATACACAGGGTGTCATTGTCCCGCCTAATATAGGCGAGATCATCCAGGCGGTTCAGATCGACAATCGACTCAACCGACGCCATGCGCAGGTTGAGCAACGGTACAAAGCTCTGCCCGCCAGCCAGGACTTTGGCCTCATCACCACCCGCCTGCAGCAAAGCCAGGGCTTCATCAACAGAGCCGGGACGCGCATATTTGAATGGTGCTGGTTTCATACCCTCCAGCTAGCAGGTTTCAGATTTCAGGGCAAACAAAAAGAGGATGAGGCGGGTTTTGGTTGACATCCGTAGCGCCCGACCGTAGGACGGGACACATGACATATGATCGCCGGAACCGAGAGATTCTTGTACTATGACGCAGCTTGACGTGCAGGCCATTCAGGATATCGCCCTGGGAGCAGCAGTTCTCGGAACCGGGGGCGGCGGCGACCCGACGCTGGGCCGGCTCATGGCACAACAGGCCGTTGCCCAACACGGCCCGATTTCACTGCTTTCGCTTGATGAACTCGCAGATGAGGAGTGGGTTATTCCTACTGCAATGATGGGCGCGCCCACGGTCCTGGTTGAGAAAATTCCGAGCGGGAACGAGGTGATCGAGGCGTTCCGGATGATCGAACGGCACCTGCAATGTCGGACAGCCGCTACCATGTCAATCGAGGCGGGCGGCGTCAACTCCATGATACCGCTCGTTGTTGCCGCAGCCTTGCATATTCCCGTGCTCGACGCGGACGGAATGGGCCGCGCGTTTCCTGAGCTTCAAATGGTCACCCCTACCCTGCACGGGGTAGCGGCGACACCAATGGTCGTCGCGGATGAAAAAGGCAACCAAGTGTTGCTACAGACGCCGGACAATCGTTGGACCGAACGTCTGGCCCGAACGGCGACCATAGCGATGGGCTGTTCCGCCTGTATTGCGCTGTATGCCATGCAGGGCCGTGTTGCCAAACACGCCTTGATTCCGGGGACCCTCAGTCTTGCCGCCAGGATCGGTCAAACGCTCCGCACCAGTAAACAAACCAATCCGATTCAAGCGCTGACCAGCCTGCTGGCCGGCCGCCAACTGTGTCAGGGAAAAATTACGGATGTCCAGCGCCGGACCGAAGGCGGGTTTGCGCGGGGCGAGGTCGAGATCGCGGGGGCCGGTCCCGACGCTGGACAAACGTTTCGGCTGTCATTCCAAAATGAAAATCTCGTTTTCTGGCGCGGCGACCGGCCCGAGGTCACAGTACCCGATCTGCTGAGTGTGGTTGACGAACAGACGGGGCTACCGATTACCACCGAGGCGCTCAGATACGGCCTGCGCATCGCCGTGTTAGCCTTTCCATGTCACGCCCAGTGGCGTACCCCCGAGGGGATTGCGCTGGTGGGTCCACAGTATTTTGGCTACGACATAGACTATGTCCCCTTCCACAGCTGAACCCATGGACCAGGCCGAGCAGGTCCGCCGCCGGGACCGCTCGTTTCGGCTCGGCATCGATGTTGGCGGCACACACACCGACGCTGTGATTCTCGATGCCACAGACCGGGTTATTGCGAGCACCAAGGCACCAACCACTTCGGATATCACCACCGGGATTGTCCAGGCCCTGCAAGACGTCCTCACGGTCTCTCAGCTCCCTCCGGCTACGATCGCCTACGCTATGCTCGGTACCACGCACTGCACCAATGCCGTGGTCACTCGCCGGGATCTGAATTCGGTCGGGGTTATCCGCCTTGGGGCGCCAGCAACCCGCGCGGTCGAGCCGCTCCTGACCTGGCCGCACGACCTCAAGCAGGTCGTCGGCGTCCGACATGCGATTCTTCGCGGTGGACATGAATATAACGGCGAACCTCTGTCAGAACTGGATGAGCAGGAGGTGCGGCAGACTGCCCGCGCGTTCAAGGGACACGTTCACGCTATTGCCGTCACCGGGGTGTTTTCTTCAGTCAATGCAACCCATGAGTTGCGCGTCCGTGAGATCGTACGGGACGAACTGGGCGCTGATATTCCCGTCAGCCTGTCAAGTGAAATCGGCAGTGTCAGTCTGCTGGAGCGCGAGAATGCGACCGTCTTGAATGCAGCCTTAATGCGTGTGGCGCAGCGGGCAATGAAAGGTTTTGAGCGGGCCGTTCGCCAACTCAATATCCCAGCGACCCTCTTCTTGGGACAAAATGACGGGAGCTTGATGTCTCTGGACTATGCCGTAGAGTATCCCATCTTCACGATTGCCTCAGGTCCGGCCAATAGCATCCGGGGGGCGGCGGCCTTAAGCCAGCTTCGCGACGCGATTGTCGTGGACATTGGCGGGACCACAACTGATATCGGTGTGCTGTACAAAGGCTTTCCACGCGAATCACAATTAGCCGTCGAGATTGGCGGTGTAGCCACCAATTTCCGCATGCCGGATCTGATTTCGATCGGTTTGGGCGGCGGAAGTCGGGTTCGCCAGGAAGCGGCAATTTGCGTTGGACCGGACAGCGTTGGCTATCGACTGCAAGCGGAAGCCAGGGTGTTTGGCGGCTCGCAGCTTACCGCGACCGACTTGGCCGTCGCAGCCGGACGGATACAACTCGGCAATCCCGGTCGGGTCCAAGCGCTCCCCAAGACGACGCTCGATCAGGGTCTCAACTATATTCGGCACACCCTTGAAGACTATATCGATCGCGTCAAACTGTCGGCCGACCCGGTTCCGGTCGTTGCGGTTGGCGGTGGTAACATTTTGTTTCCCGACACGCTCCGAGGCGCATCTGAGATTATCCGGCCAGAACAGGCTGGAGTTGCCAATGCCATTGGCGTGGCGATTGCGCAAGTCAGCGGGACGGTGGACAGCGTGTTTTCGCTGGAAAGGCTAAGCCGAACTGAGGCCCTGGACCAAGCGACAGCCCTGGCCTCTGAGCGTGCCATCGCAGCCGGTGCCGCACCAGATGGGGTTGAAGTGCTCGACCTCGAAGAAGTCCCCCTGGCCTATTTGCCGGGCAATGCGGTGCGAATAAAAGTCAAGGCGGTGGGGAGTCTGAGAACGGCATGAGGTTGAGGAAGAGTAACGATGAAAACATGTGCTGCTGTCCTGAAATCGTCCCTTCTCGCTATCTTCGTTGCTACCTTATGCGTGCTTTTCCCGGCTTCTACCTATCCCTTTGGAGTTGGTACTGGAGTAGGAGGGTTGGGGACAGGGAAGCCGGGCGCAGATGACGAGAACTCGCGCTTCCCCGTAAAGGTCAGGCTGGAAGGATTCCTCCAGTACATGCCGACAGTCAGCCAGCGACCTGAGCTCGATGTCGTAACCTTGGGGATTACGCGCTATGGAGAGCAGTATCCGTTTGTCCTCGTCGCGATCGAAGCCGTGGACTTACCCCGGCTCACTCCCCGCCAGTTACTCAAAGTTGTAAAAAAGTGGCAACTCAATTTCGATATCGTCGGCCCCGAGGACCTGCTGTCTGAAATAGCCCAGGCTCTCCCTGGAACTCCGTTAACCATTGTGGGCTTCTTGACTCCGCGCCAGCGAAGATTTCAGTTGTGGAGTGTCGAGGGGTTTGGGTTTGATATGCCTGGCAGCGGGACGCAAGCTGAGCTACTGCTTAAAAAGGACCCTGCGTCACCACCGGTTGAAGGCGGCAAGGAAAATGACCGGAACGACCAGAATGACCTTCTCCCCTAATTAGGACAGTACCGAAAAATTGTGCGGTACGGCCGTTTATGATGTAAAGTGGTGCCATGCGTATCCCACTCCTCGTTGTGTTCGTCCTGGTTGTAGCCGGTTCAACCGCCCAGGCTCAGCCGTCTTCTTTTTGGCACGCGCAATCGTGGAAGTGTATGGAAGATCAGAAGGGGACACGGGCGGAAAAGGCGAAATTGCTCACCACTCTCACGAATCTCATTGGGGCCGAAGGGGCGCACGCTATGATTTGCTTGGAAAGCGAAGAGAAGCTTGAAAGGGCGAAAAAGGAGCTAGGAAGGAAGATGCTGGAGTTGGGCAGTGGCAACGCCTGATTGACGAGCGGGCTATTGTCATGCGTACCCTACTGATGCTGGTCGCCATCCCCGTCGCCTGCCAGGCCCGGGCCGATAACCTGGACTTCTACCTCAAGGAGAGGCAAGAGAAGCAGTACGGCAACTGTACCGTGACCACTAACCCTATAATAATAGGAGGGATGCAGACCCTCTACTGTAGGGAATTAGAAGCCGAGCCGTCTTTGGCAGCCCCCCCGACCACCAAGCGCGAAGCCCTGAACGCCCTCCTGGACACGGCCAAAAAGGCTCTCAAAGGCCCGGCCGAAATCTCCATCAGCCGCTCGCGCAAGGGCTACTCTGTCACCTTCTTTCCTCACGGATACGAGTGGCGGAAGTCTCACACTAAAAACGGGCTCCCTGTCCCCGCAACCATCCAAATCTACACGGGCAAGGTCATCTGGCGCGAGGTCATCCCGCGCTCTGATGTCGAAATGTGGGGCGACACCGCCCTTATCAGAGACGATGACTTAGCCCTCCGCTTGCTAGACGAACTCCCCCGCGGACAGCGCCTCACCTTCAAGGTCGGCGGCAAATCCGGCAGCATCCCCCTCAACGGTTCCAAGGTCGCTATTGCCGACTTCCGCCAACGCGCCGGACTCCAGGAATCCCCTCCGTAACCACCAGTGAGTACCCGGCAAACCGTCTCAGCCTTGAACGTTGAAGGTGCGCCTTCAGCGGACTTTCAAGCGCTTTTTTTCAAACGGAAAACCTGAAGTTGATCTGTCAGCCGAGATCGTAGGAAAATGGAGCCGATTCCTCAGATTCCGGCAACACTATTGACGTATTCCCTGTAAAATCTGCACAGGCCACCCCGTCGGAAATGTCCATTTTAGGCAAATGGATGGAAAAACCCCTGGAATAATAGTTTTTGACTATAGTCATATATTTTTTATTGTTCTCTTCAACTGAACCTGACAGCTTTCCTCAGCATCGGATTCATCGTATAGCTAAGGCGAACAGGAATCGTCAGTAACGCAAAACTTCACAATTGGGATAAGCAAACAGGAATTGTTATGCGTATTGCC
>JAJDZM010000143.1 GCA_022824615.1 Candidatus Binatia bacterium
AACGTCCCGACTAAAGATGTCGGGACGTTCGTGACCTGCCCCCGACGTTTGTACCACCCGTTATGTTAGTCCGACAGGCACGGGGACAGGGTCGGCAGGCAAGAGGGCCTCAGGCGCCGGCCGCGGCCATGCGTTGCGCCAAGCCCACGCGACCGCTGACTTCACCCGGCAGGCAATCGTCGACTCGATCATACCGACAACCGAACTATCATCTCCGGCGGCGCGATGCGCTACTGTTATATCACTGACACACGTTCATGAATTCCCGAACGGAGACTATGAATCCACGGGAACGGATGCGGGGAACAAATTGCCACTCCCAAGCATCTCTTCGATCGACAGGGCCTGCGCTCCTGAGAGATCGGAAACATATCGGATGTCGGAGACTCCGTGGGGGATATCTGACGGAAGGGAAGGAACTACCTCAACTTGGTAAAACCTCAGCGATTCTGAGGCAATCTCAGAATCGAAGCCCGCCTCGAGTCCAGTCCTCCAATTGGTTCCCAGAGTGCTGGCGACAACGTAATCGAGCCTCTTCAATGCTTCCGAACTACCAACTCGGCGTCGTATCCTTTCTAGCAATGTCCTCACTTTCGGACCGCCACCTGAACTTTCAACGAAGACTGATGCAATGGCTACTCGCGTACCCGCGGGCGGATGGAGTTGCCGATGCGAGAAGCTATGCATCCGGGTTCTTCGGCTGGTGCTCTTAATCTCGAGACGCTCCGGCCCGTTGTTAAAGTCGTAAGCATCTGTGGATTCCGCACGCCAGCCTTCCAGAAGGACCTCAGGATCCCGAGCCTGAGCAATCAGCCACAACTCGGCCCAAAGACCTTGGATCGTTCCCCTGGGAGGCTGGGATGCCAGTCTGAATAGCTCGATCAGCCCAGCGACCATCCGGCGAAGCTCATCACTTGCCGGAGTCTCTCCAAGAGATCGAATCAAAGTTTCGGCTGCATCGAAGAATCTGTCCCTCAGAAGGGCATCAGAGTCGACGCACGTCACCACAGAGAACTGCTCACGCCCTATCTCCACACCTGCCTCGCTGATAGAGCAATGCACCCCGTGCCCCACTCGAATATGTCGGCCCTCGAAGTCCGACAAAACCGCAGCCCCAGCCGTGTGAGTGGTCTCGACGAGAATAGCTGGGTTCCCCTGATGGTCCCGACCGACGCGATAGCGAGAATGGCGGGCTATGCGCGCCGTCTCGTAGACACGCCCATGGCTAGACGCAGCCACTCTGAGTCCAGCGAATAGTTTCTTAAGATCCCGGGCCCTCGCGCCCCGCGTCAAGATGCACTCCCTATCGTTAGGTTGCCATCTCGGTGAAGACTCCCACGCGCATGAACTTAGGCATCCATAAGGAGACAACTGGTACGTGCCCCCGCAGAAGACTTGGCGGCCGCGCCGAGTCGGTTAGGTTTAGATCATGGATCTGCACGGTAACCGTTTCATCGGAGCGGATGTCCCGATCTCCCGGGTATACGCTTCCGCGAAGTTTCACAGGTTGAACGGGGGCAGCCCCCTGGAATAAGTTAACTATCTGTCCGTGGTAGTCGATCTGCCGGCGGCGCTTCCCCCCGCCCGGCAGTATGGAGCGCCGATCAGCCATGAGATAGACAACTGCAGACGCTTCAGGATTGCTCTTTAGATGCCACTGGATCGCCAACTCCGCAGCCGAGAAATTCGGGGCATCACGCCAGGAGTACCACATGCGTACCAGGAGGTTCTCGAGGAGACTCTTAAGGGAAATGCCTTCCGCGAAAGCGTTCCGTTGCTCTAGCGTCCGCTGGTCGCTCCCGGGATCCTCTTGAAACGAGAGCCCTTCAAGGAATGCCTCAATGACGTCCCAGTTTGATGCTATCTTGGCGTCTTCCTCTGGAGTCCATGGCTGTATCTGGTGCGTCCACTCTGGGACCTTTAAGTGTTGGTAGATTTCCGGCAACACGGAGCGACGAGTTGGACGGAGCGACTGGGCGAGCAGCATTCGCCTCCGCCAATCCGCCATCGAATGCCCTGACTGGGTGAGCCCACGGAGTTCCTCCATCACATGGGATTCATGATCAATGTAATTCTCGTAGTCTCTTCTGACATCAGCATCAAGAAAGACACGGCAGAGGCCCAGATAGTCCCGCTTATAGCCAAAGAACCTTCCACGCTGTTGAATCGTGTCGGCAACGCCCCCTCCGCGCCCTCTCGGCATATAAGTGGTGGTTAGGCCATTGACAGTGAACCCTCTACCCAAGTTTTCGCCGCCCACGAGTATGTGTGAATGTGCTGAACTCCAGTTGTCTTGGGTCCATGATTTCAACACACTGGAATTCACCTCCCAAGTCCGAGTAGTACGCATAGATGTAGGTAGGTACTCAAGGACGTCTTCAAATGCAGGGAACGTCTCGTGGCCGTCGTTCTGTTGCCTGTAAGCTTCTACCGACTCTGCTAGATCGTCGTAGGTGTCGCGGAAGGCCTCAACGAGTTCCTCGCGATCGGGCTCTCCAAGAGCAAGTTCAAGTAACTCCGCCCACGATTCCGTGGCTCCTTCAACCCACTTCTTGAACTGATAGTGGTCCATTTTGTACATCGACGGATGGACGAGCATCGAACGATGCTCCTGTGTGGGCTCGCTTTTCCCGCGATGGTAAGCCTGAACTGCGACTCCAACATAAAATAGACGCAACGCCTCTAGCAGACTGTCAGGCGGTGCGACGTCGCTCTCATCGTCTATGACTTGCAGGTCGTGCTCTGGAATCGTGCTCACGAGCCTACCGCCATTGAAGAACGATCGTCCCCCGCAGTAGCCGGTGCCGGCGTCGAGAGTCCACCCGAATCGAGGAGACAGACTATCCAGAACCTTGATCAATAGGAGAGCCTGTGGCGTCGCGGTGTACTGGACGTACGTGTGCCGTGGAAGCGCACCACGCAACGAGAGCAAGGCTTCGTATACTGGGCTAGTTTCATCCTGTTTGACCTTGGTGTTGAGTCCGTGCTGATCCGCCTCATCGTCGATGATCAGGCAGGGCAGGCCGCTGAGATCCAACTGGCGCAGGGCATCAACGAGGCCATTCACGCGCCGCTTACTCTTGAGCACGGTTATCAATGCGGTTTTTCGTGGGAAGCCTGGCAACTCAGGCTGACCCCATTGCTGTAGTAGGTGACTAAGCTGCTGTGGGAGATCCGGGTTGTTGGTCTGAGCTTCGAAAATGACCCATCGACCAGCGGTGTTCCCAAGATCCAGATCGTGTCTGAGTCGCTTCACGGTTTGGTTGTAGAGGTTCAACTTCGTGCCCGAAAGCACTATAATTAACGGGAAGCGATTGTCGCACGCGAGCGCCGCGACAGTTGTGAATGAGAGGGTCTTTCCGCTCTGCACGTAACCGACGACAAGGCCGGTTTCCTGCGCGTCCTCCTCTTCGCTCGGAGAGACGCAGCGTGCAATGATCTTCATTCCAGACTGCACGATTTCATTTCGAGCGCTCTTGGGAAGTCCTAGATCAGCCTGTCGCTTCAGGAGGCGCAGTGCTTCCCCGTCCTCCACCAACAGGGGACGCCACCGCCATCCTGGAGGTAATTCGCCTGCGAGTTCAGTTATGACCTCGCCCCCCTTTCCGTTCGCCATTTCGTCCTCCGTTCTTTGGTAAACTCTACGGCTTAGAAAAAACCTTTCCGAGCAGATCATTGAATCGCCGTCTCACCTCGCCCGCTTGGCGAGCGCCGGCCTGACGGGCAGTTATCTCGGCGATTGCCAACCCGGCCGCAAAGCGCGTTAGCAACTCCAGGTTCTCGTAGCCGATTCCCACATAGCGCTCAGAGAAAGGGTGTCTTAGCGACATGCGTAGCCGAATGACATCATGTTGACCGCTATCGCCCGACTCCATGTGTTCAGCGATCTCGAACCAGTCTTGCAAATGCGAAGGCTCATTGGAGACCTCAACGGTGACGCGCCACCTTCTTGAACGATAAGCTAGATCGATCGTTGCGGGGAACAATTCTGTTCCGGGTGATAAATCATCGGGGAGCGGGCTTTCGGTGGGGACCAACTCGCCAACCCTCGAGTTACTGAACTCCCGACCTAGTACGGACGCTGTTCCCTCCGAGGCACTCTTTGCTTCGTCGCTCAGGCGAGTCTCAGGTGAGCGTCTGGCCCCGGTTCGCAGGCCCCGCGCCTGCCTTATCAGCGGCAGCGGCTCATCGTCAGCGTACTCACGCAGAAGGTCGACGAACGGCTCTTCATGCTCCTCCCATCGGAAACCATCCTTGGTGTGCGAAATCTCGAACCCTTCGAGCGTGAGTTCACCAAAGAGGCGCTGGTACTCGTACGAGTTGGATGCCCCGAATATCGCCCGGGGTCGGTAAGTTTCATCCCCGCTTCCCTCGATGAGGCGTTTCCGACGGAAGAGGGCCAGACCTGCGTTTGCTGTGCTTCCAACTGCACGTATTGCCAGGAACCCGTGTGCTCGCAGACCACCACCCAAGTCGAAGTCAATTGGCTTTGACCAGCGCTTATGCTCGCCCTCTGGAGCGTCGAAGCGTGGTCCCCGAAAGATTTCCACTTCTTCGTCAACAAGCTTCTGCTCTGGGTTTGTACCGTGCTGAAACACCAGTTCAAAAGACCCGTCACGGAGGAACATTCGGTAGATGCTTGCCAGGTGCTGCCGAATCTTGCTGATCGTCTTCCCGTAAGGTGGGCTATGGAGACCAGAGACGATCACGTCCGTGCCATGAGCCTCCAGCGGGGCGGGAAAAGTCTCTGGCTGCACTGTTTCGAGTCTCTTCTCGACTATCTCGTTGAAGTCGAGTGTTATCTCGCGACGAACGGACTCGCCAAGGGCTTTGGACCGCACTGTGAGCCTACGTCCAAACCAAGCGGCAGCCGTCTTCATTCCCATCCCAAACTCGGCCAGCCCTGATACGTTAGGAGGAGGCTCTGCCGGACGAAGCGCCCGCGCCCACTCGTCGCGATAGATACCCGCCGCGTTGTCCGAAACCTGAATGAAGCCCCCGTCTGATGTGTCGATCTTTACTTTCACGAGCAACTTACCATTGTGGCCATCGACGCGGGAAAGCTCATGCTGATGGTCCTGAAAGCTCTGAATGGCGTTGTCTACGAACTCCGCAGCAGCGAACCACGGTCGATAGTTCAGGTGCCGGAACACGCCTAGTACGCTCACCTCCGGTCGAATGTCTATCGACTCGACATCTGTGGTAAGCGCTGTTTGGCTCTCAGCCCCTATTCTTTCATCAGACTTGGGTGTCAACTGGTCCATTTGGACTCTCCGTTATGGAGTCGTCATTGCAGAGGAGTCTGGCCGCGATCCGGTAGACCACACCAACATGCACGGCGTTGCCTAGCGCCCTAAAAGTTTCCGTCCTAGAGTCCGGTATGTGAAAGGCACTTGGAAAGCCCTGCAGACGTAAGCCTTCTACTCGCGACAGGTGTCGACGCATCGGCCCTAGAATAGGAATCTGCGTTGATGTCATCGCAACTAGAGACGGGCTGTTCCTATACCTCTTCACCCGAAGGCCTGATGGTCTGAACTGAAGAATATGCTTCCACAGATCTCTGTCTTCCCCTTTGCAGTTCCACTCCAGCTTTCGGAGAGAGGGAGGAAATGATCGAAGCCTTAGAACCCAGTCCGAGGGGAGTTCACTCTGCACTGAAGACAACCATGTTCGATTGGCTTTGATGAATCGCACCTTCCACTGAGGGAAATGTCCAACTCGGCTCCGAGCGTAGCTCGGCAGTGACTGGAAGCTTTCCAGCGTCAATTCCGTGCCATTCTTAGGGGGGCGACCTTTGCCATCGCCGACCACGTGGGCCCAGGGAGTCATGTCTTCATAGGGATAGTCGGCGTCAATTTCGTCTCCCCAGATCGGAAATGACGGGAGTTCGGCTCTCTCTTCTGGCAACGCTCTTAGGAAGGCATTCCAGTGCTCGATACACCGGCGGTGCTGGTCGACGATCTGCGTTTCCTTTCGGTCACGCTCCGTTAGCTCGTCGCCAGACTGAACGACTCTGTTCATCGAGGTGACTGCTGTTCGGTCCCTAGGAGGGAAAATGTTCTTCGGTACGCCTGTGTGTGAAGCCACTGCGAAAAAGCGCTCGCGGTGGTGTGGGAAGCCCAAATGGTGAGGTGAGAGCAGCCCTTCACCGCCGCTTACCCTATGTTCAGTCGCGCTAACGTGGTAGCCAAGTCCTCTCAAGCTAGACTTGACGATACGCCACGTTCGCCCCTCGTCATGACGCTCGAAGTTGCCAACGTTTTCCAGAATCACGTAGTTGGGTCGGTGCCGTTTCAGGACGTCGAGAATTTCGTGAAATAGGGTTCCAGACGTTTCGTCGTTTAATCCAGCCTGAGTCCCCGACTTGGAGAAGGGCTGACATGGAAACCCCGCACATAGCACGTCGTGAGGGGGCACTTGCTGCTTGGAAGTACGAATGTCGCCTTGGATTACCGGCCCATGAGGAAAATTTCGGCGATAGAGTTCCCGCAGCATAGGGTCTATTTCGCATGAGAAGACGCACTCGTGTCCAAGACTTTCTAACGCGACACGGAAGCCCCCGAGGCCAGCGAACAGATCAACGAACCTCATGCTGGCCCCCCTGTATAGATTCCTCTAGCCTTGTTATCTGACATTCCCGATTTGGATACTCCTAGACCATGCTGTCTCCTCACCTACTTGGTTGAGAGACCAGCGGGTTGCCGCCGTCAGAAGCAGCCTAGCCGCCGCGTCGTCCCTATGGTGCTGCACCTTGGTGCTGGACGTGTCCGGAAGCGTCGGCATGGCACATCTACTTGCCCTGCTCTACCTGATGTACGGCCTTTTCGTCTGGGCCAACCACAGTTGCTTTACAGCCACTGCAGGGTAGCGCCGGTCGAGTTCACCTTTGTATAGCGGGCAACCGTGCCCGCGTTCCTCCATCTTCCCAGGGCCATGACGGTCTGGGTGGAAGCGCCGGCCGCGGCCATGCGTTGCGCCAGGCCCACACGGCCGCTGTGCCCGCTGAACCGATCGCCCAGGCCTGCAACTGCGGCCGCTGCCTTCACCCGGCGGGCAACCGTCGACTCGCTCATGCCGAAAACGAGATCATCAGCGCCCGCGCCGTTGCGGATCGCTTCGAGGGCCTGCACTGCCGCCGCCGTGATCACCACGACCTCCCCTTCGCCTTCCTCGCCGGTCTTCGAGCCGGCGACCCGGACGCGCCCCGATCCGTCGGCGGCGATCTCGACGTCGCCCCACGTGAGGGCAGCCGCCTCCGAGCGGCGCAGGCCGCCATCACTCAAGACACTGCACAGCGCGATATCAACCCGGCCGCGCGCAACCGCATAATCGGACGCTTCAGGAACGCCCCGGCGCCCTGTGCGGGGCAGCATGGCCGTTGCCCTGATCGCATCGAGGGCAACGGCGTCGAGCGCGGAGGCCTGAGACTGAGCCTGCCCGTGCTGTCGGCTGATTCTCTTCAACGCCGTTTTCACAACCGGGCTGGTGCAGGGATTGTCCACGTCGCCGGCGACGCGGTGCGCTGCCGAGATCGCCGCCGCGGCCAGCCGGACCGTTGCGACCGACTTCCCCCCTTCGGCCAGCATGGAAAGGTAGTTCGCGACCGTCCCGGGCGTGGCCGGCACTGCACGGCCGGGGCCGACGACTTTACAGAACCTGTCCCAGGCCTGCACGTAGGCGCGACGGGTGTTATCCGAATAGGCGGCGCCGATCGCGCGGCGGGCCTGGTCGCAGAGCGTATCGCGCATGGCCTGACAGCCGCCGCGGTCCTGCTGGACCTGGGCGTGGCTCTCGGTAACGGCTTCTCGGCGATCGGTGTCTGTCTGCACTGGTGGACCCGCTAACTGACCACAAGATTATTATCGTGCATTTATCAATGAAATATACATTTTTGCGAACTTCTTGTCAAATGTCAGGCTCGGAGAATTCACAACGTATGGACCGGTGCCGCCTGTGGTATTATAAACTGGTGGACAAGCGAATATAGTGAAGAGGACGGAGAATGAACAGGAAAAAACCGTTGGAACTGCGCCGCACGGCAGCGATCTCCACGTCGGTTACGCCCAGCCAGAAAGAGCGCGTCCGGGCGGCGGCATACCACCGCGAGCAGATCCCGGCCGACTTCGTCCGCACTGTGGTGCTGGAAGCCGTGGAGAAGGTCGAGAAAGAACAGGCCAGACGCGCCAGGAGCGGCAAGTGAGTATAGCGGACCGCATCGCCGGCACCCTCGCCGCCCGCAAGGCGGGTGGCTGGTGGCGCACGTCCACCGCGCACTGCCACGGCGGCGACACCGTCGACGGCCTCGCCTTCCGATCCCCCGGAGACGACCCCGACAAACTGATCGTTCGCTGCTACTCGCGGGGCTGCCACGAGACTTTGGAGGGCCTGAACCGCGCCCGCGACAACCTGCGCGCCGCGGCCGGCCTTGCCCCTTGGCAGCCCTCACAAACGCACGGCGGCGCTGGAGCAGCCCAAGACAGCCAAAAACAGCGTAAGGGTAGTGGAATACCCTACAAGCGCCCAAACACCGTCACAGGTGGATCCGGACGGCCTGTGACGGCACCGGAACGCCTGCGGGGACAACTCGAGGTGCCGGTCGGCGCCAACAAAAGCGCTGAGAGCCATTCTGAGCGAAAGCCCGCCCGCAACTGCAACCGCGACTCGGACGTATGGGGCGCGCATATGCTGCCCTGGGACGACGGCGCCGGCTGCCATTCCCACGCCGCGGCCTGCCCCGAATGCGGCAAGCCGGACGCGCTGATCGTCTGGACACTGGCCGGTTATCCCTTCCCCTACTGCGGCCTGGCCCTGAACTGCAACTGCGCCCTCTCCTATGACCGGCTGCACAAGCATATCGCCGGTCAGCTGGCGGCCAGGGGCTATGCATGGCGGCAACAGGCCTTCTACACGCTGCCGGGCGGACGAAGGCGCGCAAGGGTGCGAATCGACCCGGGCAAGTCTGTTTTCTGGGATACGGCCGGAGGCAGAGGTCCGACCGCAGGCTACGCGCCGGCCTTTTGGAACGCCCGGCGCGGTGTCCGAGCCGGCTGCGGGCGCGCGCTAATCGTCGAGGGAGAGAAGGCCGCGGCGGCTTGCGTGTCTGCCGGCATCGACGCGCAGTTGGCAGTTTATAGCATAGGCGGCATGGCTGCTTTCAAGAGCGCCGACCTCGCAGCCTTCGGCAACGGCTGCGAAGTTACGATATGGCCGGACAATCACGCCGAAGGCAAGACGGCCGGGAATGTTGCGGCCGCACGGCTGGCAGCCCTGGGCGCCGGCATTCGGATTGTGAATGTAATCGGCTTGCCGGAGAAGGGCGACGCCGCCGACTTAGCAGCCGCAGAGATACGCAAGCGAATTCACAGCGCAAGGGAGATCGCATGAGCAATCGGAATGGAACCGCCGCGGCCGCCGTCGAATACGGCCGGCTGGCCTCCAACTTTGCGGACACGCTGAAGGCGTGGGATAGCGATCCGTCCGAAGGCAACCGACAACGGTTAGAGTTGCTGCGCGCCCGCATCGACGGGGAACTGGCCAACAACACAGACGAAGTGGATAGCGACGCGTTGGCCGCTGCGCTGGGCGATGAGAAGAAACGCGCGGACACGCTGCAGGCAATGGCTGCAAAGATTGGAGAATTGGTGGATACACCGGGACGGCCGAGCGCAGGATTGGACATTCTGGATACGCCGTACGATCCGGACCCGGACCCGTTGACCTGGTTTGTGGCGTCAGGAGACCCGGCCCAGGACGGTTTCGGCTGGATGCCGGACGCTACGGTTTCGGTGATGAGTGGCCCCGGCATGTCGGGCAAAAGCAGGATCGCGCTGCAGCTGGCGGTCGCGACCGCGACAGGCGCGACCGACTTCATCTTGCCGTCCGGCAATAAGCGGCCGCTGAAATTACACGCTCCACAGGTGTCAATAAAGGGGCCGGTCGTCTATGCGGCGTGGGAGACGCGCAAGCTGGCCTGGCAGAATCGCTTGGCCGCGGTATGCAGGGACGCCGGCGCAGACACCTGGGCCCTGCTGAACGAGCGGCTGCGCTATGTGAACATGAAACCGACCGGCGGACTGTGGGGCGCCAAGCATGGAAAACACACCAGCACGGTAGGTTTTTGGTTGCCTGACAGTCTGGAGTTGATGCGCTATGCCGCGGCCTTCGAAGCGCGGCTGTTGATCATCGACCCGCTTGCCGGCGCCTTCATGCAAAACGAGAATGACCGCGCGCTGGTGCGTGCGTTTCTCTCGGCGCTCGACCAGTGGTGCGAAGACCACAACTGCGCAACGCTCATCGTGTCGCACCCGGCCAAACACGGGGACGATGCACAGTCGGGCAGCACCGATTGGCGCAACGGCGTGCAGGCCGTGTGGGATATGTCCGCCGCGCGGGTGAAGGAAGGGACCAAATCGATACCCGCGCCGAACGGGGAGCGGTGTCTGCGCCTGGATAAGGTGAACGAGGCATCCGATCGCGCACCAAAAATCTACCTGCAGTGGGACAGCGGCCGCTTCGTGGAAGTGGAGCCGCCAAAGGACGCCGAGGGAAGGCAGACGAGCGGCGCCCAGGCCGAAACGACCAGCACAGGCAAGACGCGGAGAAAACGCACCGATGGAAAGCAGACCTGATTTTGAGAGCGCATGGGACGATCTGGCCAACAAAGTAGCGGATGACTTGGGACTAGCGGATGACGAAACGCTCCCGACGCCGGCAGACGTTGCCAGCGCACTGGGAGAGGATTGGATGGCGGGGGCAAGAGAAAAATACCAGCTCCAGTTTTCCGAACTGTACGATCTGGTGAAGAAGAGGTTCCCGGAAGATCGGTTCGAACTGTTCCCGCAATCCGATCCACGGGTTGACCCGCCCACCCGATGGCTCGATCTCGGTATGGAATACGGCCTGCGGATCGAGGGTTTGCCGGTATCGGGAATAATGCTGATAAACGCGGACGGGGAGATCGACAGCCGGCTGTCCAGCGGCCTGCAAACGCTGAATCTGATCGTGCTCTTCATGGGCCCGGAGGAAATCCTTCATTCCCATTCCGTGGGAGCATGGGATGACCTGATTGCCGGCTTCGAAGCGGTGCATATGATCTGGCAGTCTGCCGATCCGGCCAAGCGCGCCGGTCTGGAACACCCCCTTAAGCCGCTGATAGCGGACTGGCTGAATCGGCCTAAAGAAATACAGCCCGACCTGGACAAGGTCGGGCGGCCCCGAACTCAAGGCATTATTCCGGATGGACTGTTCCCGGGGCAACCCTATTCGATACCCGCGCAGCTACGCAGCGACAACGGTGGCGAGCTATTCCCGAATTTGGGAAAAGTGGAGAGAGACAATGAGCAACTACCCCTATTGGCTGACATTCTGGATGATGCCGACCTCCCGATCGCGCCCCTGCTGTTGGCGAAGGCCGCAGGATTTCACGGCCTCCAGCCGGGACGCGGCGCTCGCCTTGACAAGCGTATTCTGATTTTCTCGCTATTGGAAATGCCTCTGAATCAGCGCAGACCCGGTGGCCGCTATGAGTTGCGGCGTCCCTTGCGCTTTTGGCGCGATCTACTATGGCCAACACGCAATGGCAAATCAAGTTATCGACCAATCAAGCATAAACAAGCGCTGCGAAATGCACTGACCGCGATCAACTTAGCCGAGATAATAATGCCGGACGGTAGCAGTTGGATCCCGGTCGTTCGCCGTGGAATCCCTGATCTGGATAGCCTGGACTCAGAGGTCATTATACAGATCGAGTTGCCATCCGGATCGGACAGGGGGCCTCAAGTTGATAAAGGAGTTTTGGCAGTGGCCGGTGTGGTTAGTGATCCTGCTTTCGATCTGGAACTAGGTCTTGCGTATCTGTGGGATGAGGCGAAGCGCCGCAATGGAGGCCATCGGGTGTATGCCACGCGACCCGAAGTTATACGCAACAAGCAGGGACACATAATGGACGCAGCCGACCAGGTAATAGTCGAAAGGGGGAAACCGGTTACGCGGTGGGATCATCCGCGGGCAATGCGGACAGGGCGTATGGAACGCAACCCGGCAGCAGACAGAGTGCGAGTGCTGGACAGAGAAGCACGGCGACGGCTTGCATACGGGTCAGGAACCAGCAGACGGCCGGACCAGCTTTCACGCGAACGTGCCGCGACCGACAAGAGGTTGGCTGGTATTGAAAGCGATGGCCGGATCCTCATCGAACGGGATGCGGTCGATCTGCGAGGTGGCGGTGACAGTTGGCGGATTCTGGAAGTGTGGAGGGCCGGTGCTTGAATGTTCTACCCTGTCAATTCCAATGTTCTACCCTGTCAATTCCAGTGTTCTACCCTGTCAATTCTTTTCATCTTTACCAGAGAGAAAACTGCTTGACACATAAAAACATAGGGGACAGAGAGTCAGTATTCTCTGTCCCCTTGGCGCTTTTGCGGCTTTAGGCCGCAGCGCCAGGGAAAAAGACACAGAAAGACAGTGGGCCTGGAGGACCGTAAGCTAGGGCCTCCGCGTAATTCTCTAACCGCACCCTGTTCTACCACCACGGCATCCCCTCTGTAGAAATGATCGGCCTCTGCCAGGATCCCGACGTCGACCATTGCCCGGCGGCTATCGGATCATGCCCCCACAATGGTGGGGACCGCTCTAAGCTGGACAGCAGGAGACACAAAACACGTTAGTAGGAAAGGATTAACACGTTAGTAAGAAAGATTTTGACCGTTTTCCCCTCTGGTCAAAGCCAGTTCCCATGATCCCATACCCCATAAAGGGTAAAGGGACGGTTGCCCTTTATCCTGACGGATAGGGCAACGTCCCAAAACAGCCTCTTCTGTCTATATCCTCTCACCGTGAAAGCAGACAGGCGGTTTCGTAGATCACGACCAGCGCCGCCACTGTGAGCGCGCTCACCTGCGCTGGCGGCTGAACACGCAACGGCAGCGCGTTCAGCCGCCAAGGCATCCAATAGCGAAGCCGGGCAGCCGTTTCGCGCGCCGGTTGCGGTGGCGGCGGCGATCGGTTACATTGGGGGCGCGGCAAACCGAGAAGGAAAAAGAATCACCCCGTGAGCGGGCGGCGCTGCACGGGGCGGTGGGGTTCCCATCTTTGGCTGGGCGGGAACATCTCCACTATACCAGATTCGGGATCACCCCGCAAATCAACGTTTGCGGACATCCAAAACAAAGTCGTCCGAGGGACTGCGCCGCCCGCTGCCCTCCGGCGGCTTTGTGTTATCTGGAAGGGGACGGTTATGACGTTGGAAAATCGGTTCGACATGGAACGGCAAGGCGGGCTTACCTACCTGCGCGAGCACTACGGGCTGAACCCGTCGGAGCTCTATGTGGTGAACATGCTGGTGCGCTTCAACCAGGGCGGCGCCTGTTTTCCCACGCAGGACAAGATCGCCTGGGAAACCGGGCTGCCCATTCGCAATGTCAAGCGCGCGCTCGACTCGCTGACCGCGAAGGGGGTCGTCTCGCGCGCGAAGCAGCCCTACTATGACAAGCGGGGCCGTTTCCGCGCCGGCAAGATCCACCACTACTTCCTCGCCGGCGCGGTCGCCTTTGCCGTGCAGGTGGGGCATCCGCAAGACGCGGCGCAGGCCAGTGGGAAAGCGGCCGGTCAGCCCGGGCAGAGCCAGGCGCAGCAAGGCCAGGCTGCATTTGTCGGGGAGCCGCTGCCCGATGGGGGCCAGAATGGCACCGAACGGGCGGCGGAACAGGCCGCAACCGGGCCGGAAATGCCCGATAGGGGCCAAAATGGCACCATCATACATGCCAAAATGGCACCTACCGAGTGCCATAATGGCACCAATGAGGGTGCCGCAATGGCACCTCATAAGGAAGTAATAGAAGGAACAATAGAAGGTGAAAAGAAAGAAGTGGCAGGGCAGCCTCCGGCAACTGCCGAGGCCGGCGAGCCGGTTCTTTCACCCAAAGAGCTCTTCAATCGGCTCATCCGCGACAAAACGCTCGTGCCGCCGCACCGGTACGACGCCATTCTCGGCCAGGTGCGCGCCGAGATCACGCCGCTGTCCTCCGTCGAATCAAAGGACGAGCAGGTCATGGCCTGGGCCGACCGCATCCTCGCCGGAGAATTTGCCGAGACGGCCGCGGTCAGTGGCCAGTAGGGGAACGGCAGGGGCGAGGGAAACAGCAGCCAGATCGGGCAAAAGGGCGGAATTTCGTCTTTTTGGGCCGATCCGGTCGGAAGCGGCGGCGCAGGAGCCGTTCTAAGCGGCTTTTTTGCCCTTGAAGGTACTGCAGGACCTTGTAAACCGCGGGTTTGTTGTGTGGCGGGGGGAGGAAGGCTGAGAGGGAAAGTCGGCGTTGTCGCGGTGGCGGCCAAACGCCGCCATGGCCTCTCGATGGATGCCCGCGCCGCGCACGCCGCGCTGGCCATGCTTGAAAACTGCAGTTCTGCCGCCCTGGAGATTGTCGGCCCCGCTGAACTGGAGTCCGCCGCCGTCGGGATGGGGTGCCGGTTACGGGGGATGACTACATTTGCAGTGAACCTTTTAGCTTCTGACCAGAGAGAAACCGCTTTCCCCCTATATCCCTCATACCCCTGTCCAAAACAACCTGCTCTGCCGTCCCTCCCTTCGCCGTGGCAGTAGGGACGAACTTCTACGTCCAGAAAAGATGAAGGATTCCAGAAAAAGCGATCCGTATTAGAAACCCAGGCCCGCGTGTAGTCGGCGACCATGCCTGCGCTGCGCCGGCGTCCGACACCACCCGGCAAAGTTCAATATCACCTCCCCGGCACAGCGTGGTCCGCGCCCTCAAGAACGACGCCGCGGCTGACACGGGGAAACGCATTCGAGGGAAACCGGCTGCTGCGTCCCCGGTTCGCAGTGATGTGAGAGCAGAATAGTATCGTGGAGCTTACTGCGGTTTCGACAAATGCCTTAGTTTGAAGTGAGCCCCAATTTTTTGGGGCTCAGATACATTTAGTGGCCGAGGGAGTAACTGGTGTTCGAGGGGGTACTGCAACTGCCTACCGCTCCGCAATATCTTCGTAAGCAGTCAGTCCCGCTTCCGATCCCTGAACCAGATCCAGGCTACGGACCCGAGAACGATAAGGATCATCCACAAGCCGCAAAGATCGACCAGGGGCTCGCAACAACGAATTAACCAGTCTTGCATGAACTTGACCACTCCGGCTTTTGTGGTCTGGCAAAAAAGACAGGTCACTCTTCCGTCGCCGTGGAGAATCCCTGCACCAACCCAGTTGTGGAGTTGAGAGAGCAAGGGGATCAGCCGCTAGCACGGACAGCCCAGGTCCAGACCGCCGCTCCCGACAACGTGAACATCGCCGTAGAGGACGGAGGCCGCGCCGACAGAAAGATTCTCAAAGCCTGTTAGCGTAAGCCCTGCAAGCTCAGCTGCCGGACCTATCTTTCAATCGCGAACGACACTCTCAGCGTCGCTCCTACCTCTACCGCGGACACATTGTTTTCCAGGGCAAAGGTGGCCCGGTTTATGAAGTCGGAGAAGGCGGAATCCCGGCATTGAGGAGAAATCCTGTCCTCTGAGACAGCGACGACCCCCTCCCCAAGAAGCAGATCCAACAAACGGGAAAGACGGTCTGCCCGCATCTTGGCATCGGCGAACGCATCCAGAATCGCTTCTTCCTCAAGAGCGTAGCAGTCTTCCACAATGAACGTAACCTGCGTGGACAGCAGCGCCGGCGCCTGCTGCGCTTGCAACGCCTTGTGCAACGCCTGCAGGCTGTCGGGGTCGTCATGGCCAAACGCGATTTCACTCGTCGGGCTCGTAGGGGCGAAGAGGCTGTAGACGAGATGTTTGGTCTCCAGCGTCTCTTCCTTTATCCCTCTTTCCAGCAACAGGCCGCGCACATCTTCAACTCTCTCCGGTCCGACTATGAGCATGTCACTTCCAGCACCTGGAAAACCGGGTTGGGAACCTAACGTCAGATAGACCCGCGCTGCATCAGGTGGTGCCGAAGCGTATCCATGGCCGGTGACGGTAATGCTGGACCGTCCGTCCACCGGTGTTCGGCCATCGATATCTTCATCCAATGCGGGTGCCGCGTAGCCATTTGCGGGTACGAGGAGGAAGGCAAGCGCGATGAGCGAGTTAATCAAAATCTTGTTCATCAGTTTCACCTTTCAACTCCAGGCGTACATGTATCAAGGTGCCAGAAACGGCAGAAAAGGTTCCGCAGATGGAATCACCGGCATCGACATTGCCAATCTTCCAGGGAGACAAGCAGGTCCAGGACCTGCACGCCCATCCCGGAAGCGTTGTCGTTGGCGCCCGCGGAATCCGCCGTCGTGTCGTAGTGTGCGAAAGGGTGAGGTCACGGCCTCCGCGTCCGCTCGGTGCTACCTTCCTCCTCAGATTTCTGCTGGGAATTCCGAGCCTCCCCGCCCAAAGCGGTCAGCCGGTACCGTTGATTCCTGCTCCTGGGACTTTGCGGAACTGTCATCTCTACCAGGCCCGCATCAAGGCTGGGGTGTAAGTACGTCCTGAGGAAATGACTCCGGTCCGCTAACTCCAGGGCAGCCATGAGCTCAGCCCGGGCCGTCTCTCCCTGCAAGGCTGCAACGAGTCGTCTCACATGTGGGGCTTCATGATGGGTTACACGTGGGGCAATGGCCACCTCGCGACGCGGGAAGGTCACTGTCACCCAATCGGTGTTGACCTGATGAATGCTTCAGTTTGCGTTATGCAGACGGGAGTTTCGATGAGTTGACGAGGTTGCTAATGGCAGGTTTTCGGGAACGCGGCATCGGCGATCAATTCTCCAACAATCGCTCTTATGTTCTCAATGAGAGGAGGCAAATTATCGACTATCGTTTCTCGCAGTATACTGAGATCAACGGAGTCGTAGTTGTGAACGAGCCGGTTGCGCATTGCTATGACATCAGCCCATGGAATCTCTGTGTGCTTTTGCTGCGTCTGATTGGAAACGCCATTTGCCGCCTCGCCCACAATCTCCACCAGTTTTATCAGGGCGAACTGCATCATTTCATTCTGTTCCAAATAATCCTGACTGGTTCTGCCCAACATATTTATCGCCTTGGCGGCGTAAACGCCCATGTTAACAAGCCCTACCCGGTCATCACTCCTGTTCATACTGAATCTCTGTTGAATCGATTATTGCCTCCTTGAACAAAGGATTGGGAC
>JAJDZM010000258.1 GCA_022824615.1 Candidatus Binatia bacterium
CCGTCGTTGTTGAACGGGGCGAGCAGTTCCTGGGCGTACTGCTCGATCTGGTCGGCATCCGGACTGGGATGGCCTTCAAGATTCTGGGTATACTGGGCCGCGTACAGTCCGGCGCGGCGGCCAAAGACGAGCAGGTCGGACAGCGAATTCCCACCTAAGCGGTTGGCTCCGTGCAGGCCGGCCGCCACTTCGCCCGCGGCGTACAGCCCCGGCACGGTTGTGGCCGCGGTATCGGCTTCAACCCGAACGCCACCCATGATGTAGTGGCAGGTCGGACCGACTTCCATGGGCTCTTTCGTAATATCAACGTCGGCCAGTTCCTTGAACTGGTGGTGCATGGAGGGCAGACGCCGTGCAATATACTCGGCGCTACGGCGCGAGGCGATATCCAGAAGGACCCCGCCGTGCGGGCTGCCCCGGCCGGCCTTGACCTCGGCGTTAATCGCCCGCGCCACCTCGTCGCGCGGCAGCAGATCCGGCGTACGACGGTTATTCGTCTTGTCCTCATACCAGGCGTCGGCCTCTTCCTCGGTCTCGGCCGTTTCCGCCCGGAAGTAGTCGGTAATATAGTTGAACATGAAGCGCTCGCCCTCGGAATTCCTGAGGGTGCCGCCGTCGCCCCGCACCCCTTCGGTGACCAGGATGCCGCGTACGCTGTTGGGCCAGACCATGCCGGTGGGGTGAAACTGGATCATCTCCATATCGATCAGGTCGGCCCCGACATCGGCCGCCAGGGTGGTCCCGTCGCCGGTGTATTCCCACGAGTTTGAGGTAAACTTCCAGGCTTTTCCCACCCCGCCGGTGGCCAACACAATCGCTTTGGACTTGAAGGTGACAAACTTGCCGCTCTCACGCCAGTAGCCGAACGCCCCGCACACGCGGTCTCCGTCTTTGAGCAGGCGCTGGATGTTACACTCCATGTAGACATCGATGCCCTTATGAACGGCGTGCTGCTGAAGGGTACGGATCATCTCCAGACCGGTACGGTCGCCCACATGGGCGAGGCGCGCGTAGCGGTGCCCGCCAAAGTCGCGCTGAAGAATACGCCCGTCTTTGGTCCGGTCAAAAAGCGCCCCCCACTCTTCGAGTTCCAGGACCCGGTCCGGCGCCTCCTGGGCGTGGAGCTGGGCCATGCGCCAGTTGTTGAGCATCTTGCCGCCACGCATGGTGTCCCGGAAGTGAACCTTCCAATTATCTTCCTGGTAGACGTTACGCAGGGCTGCGGCGATCCCGCCCTCGGCCATGACCGTGTGCGCCTTCCCGAGCAGAGATTTACAGATGAGAGCGGTTTTGACGCCGGCCGCTGAGGCTTCGATGGCCGCGCGGAGTCCCGCGCCGCCCGCGCCAATCACGATCACATCGTATTCGTGCGTCTCGTACTTGTCGTTTGCCATCTTAGAAGAACCTCACGTCTGAAATATATCCCATTGAGATGAAGCGCACGTACACATCCGTCAGCATGACGACGACCAGGCTGATCCAGGCAAAGAGCATATGGTTTTCGTTGAGACGGCTGACCTGACGCCACAGCTTGAGCCGCAGGGGAGACTGTGACAGCACGTCGAGGCCGCCTCCACACAGATGCCGGCAGGAGTGGCACGAAAATGAGTAGAGGGACAGAAACGCGGCGTTGGCAATCAGCACCAGGGTGCCGATTCCCATGCCGAACTCGCTTCCGCCGTCCGCAGTCGGAAAGCGGAAGGCCAGCAGCGCGTCCCACCACAGAAAGAGCACGACCAGGGTCGCCGCGTAGAAAAAATAGCGGTGGAGGTTTTGCATCAACAGGGGAAAGCGCGTTTCCCCGGAGTATTGGGCATGGCCATCGCGCACGGCACAGGCCGGCGGCGACATCCAGAACGAGCGATAATAGGCTTTCCGGTAATAATAACAGGTCAGACGAAATCCGGCCGGCGCCCACAGAATCAGAATGGCCGGCGACAGCGGCCAGTCGAACAGACCAAGCGTCACATGCGCACACGAGGTGCTCAGGCAGGGCGAATAAAACGGAGACAAATAGGGCGCGGCATAGTAATGTTCGTTCACCAGGGCCGCCCAGGTCGTATAGATGAGAAACGTCGAAAGCATCCCGACCGTGACCGCCGGCTCGACCCACCAGGCATCGATGCGGAGTGTCTTGTCAGTCGGTCCGCCTCTATTCACAGCAACGGCTTGATCACTCATACTCACAATCCCTCGTTGTAGTACTTCGGTTATTCCGCACGGGCGTACTTGCTGCGCCCGTCTTCGTACAGATCATTGCCATACACATCATTGATAACAATGCTGGGGAAATCCTCGACAACCAGGCGTCGAACCGCTTCCGTGCCCAGATCCGCGTAGGCCACGACCTCCGCACGTCGAATATATTTGGATAGGAGCGCGCCGGCCCCGCCGACCGCACCGAAGTAGACGCAGGTCTGTTGCTGCATCGCCTCGCGGACGGCACGAGAGCGGCTGCCTTTCCCAATCATTCCCTTCAGCCCCAGGGCCATCAGCTTGGAGGCGTAGGCGTCCATGCGTCCTCCTGTTGTGGGTCCGGCCGCACCAATGACCATCCCTGGCCGTGGTGGCGTCGGCCCTACGTAGTATAGGACCTGTCCATGGAGATCAATTGGGAGGGGCTGACCCGCATCGATGTGAGCCACCAGCCGTTTATGGGCAGCGTCACGGGCGGTCAACAATACCCCGGAGAACCGCACCCGGTTGCCGGCCCGTAAACCCGTAATGTCCGTATCTGCCAATGGAGGAGTCAGGAGCCGAATCTCTGCTGTCGCCATCCGCCGCTCCAGTGCGCTTACAGCACCGCTTCCCGGTGCCGATGGGCGTGGCACTCGATGGTCACTGCTACCGGCAGGCTGGCGATATGGCACGGGTAGGTATGGATATGGATGGCAAAGGCGGTCGTATCCCCCCCATAGCCCTGCGGCCCGATCCCGAGCGTATTGGCCTCGCTGAGGATTTCTTGTTCGAGCGCAACGAGTTCCGCGTCCGGGTTTGGCGTGCCGATGTCGCGAAACAGGGCCCGCTTGGACAGCAGCGCCGCCTTCTCGAATGTTCCACCAATCCCGACTCCGGCAATCAGCGGCGGACAGGCGTCCGGTCCGGCATTCCGGATGCAGTCGAGAATAAACGCCTTCGCGCCTTCGAGACCTTCCGCCGGGGTGCACATCTTGAACTGACTGCGGTTTTCACAGCCGCCGCCCTTGGCCATCAGCCTGAGGCAGAGCCGGTCGCCGGGTACGAGTTGGGTATGGACCACGGCCGGCGTGTTATCGCCCGTATTCGTGCGCCGAAAGGGGCCCTCAACAATGGAGGCGCGCAGATAGCCTTGGGTGTAGCCGCACCGGACCCCTGCGTTAATGGCGTCCTCCAGGAGCCCGCCCTGAATATGCAGGTCCTGTCCGACATCGGCAAAACAGATGACAAACCCGGTGTCCTGGCAATACGGCAGCCGCTCGGTCCGGGCAATCCGGGCGTTCTCCTTGAGCATGGCGAGGACTTCGCGGCCGGCTGGCGAGCGCTCCGTCTTGAGCGCACGATCGAACGCGGCCAGCATGTCCGCACCCAGCTGATAATTCGCTTCCGTACACAGCCGGGCAACCGTGTCAGTGATCTGTTGGGCTTCAATAGTGCGCATGACGGGAATGCGAGACAATCTGCCAAAGTCCACCCCACCTGTCTAGGTCGGGCTGCGGAGCGGGGACCACCTTGGCGGAAAATTCCAGGCGTGGTAAGGAGCTTGCCTGCAACGCACAGCCCGTGCGATGAAGTTGAACACAAGAAGGAACGGGTCCTCCAATGCACATGAGATGCTGGACACGTTTCCTCTTTCAGGCAGGAGGAGTCCGATGAGTGATACGCTACAGACCCGAACAGAAACGGATAGCATGGGGGCCATTGAAGTGGCCGCGGACCGCTATTGGGGGGCACAGACCGAACGCTCGCGCAATAACTTCCCGATTGGCGTGGAGCGTTTTCGCTTTACGCGGGCCATCATCCGGGCGCTCGGGGTACTCAAAAAGGGGGCTGCCTTGGCCAACGGTGAACTGGGCCAACTCCCCCAAGAGAAGGTTGCTCTGATTGTCCAGGCCGCGGACGAGGTGATCTCCGGCAAGCTCGACGATCACTTTCCCCTGGTCGTGTTTCAGACCGGCTCCGGGACCCAGACGAATATGAACTCGAACGAGGTGATCTCCAATCGGGCGATTGAACTGGCCGGCGGTGAGATGGGTTCCAAGCAACCCATTCATCCCAACGACCACGTCAACCGGGGCCAGAGCTCCAACGACACCTTTCCCACCGCCATGCATATCGCCGCGGTCGAACAACTGGAAGACGTCCTGCTCCCGGCGGTCACCCAGTTGCGCGACACGCTTCACGCAAAGGCCGAACAGTTTCGGGATGTCGTCAAAGTCGGCCGGACCCACCTCCAGGACGCCACCCCGATCACCCTGGGCCAGGAAATCAGCGGCTGGGTGGCTCAACTCGACGCCGCGCTGGCCGATGTCCAGCGCACGATTCCGGGCTTATGCGAACTGGCGATTGGCGGGACCGCAGTGGGAACCGGCCTCAACGCCCACCCGCAGTTTGGCGACTTGGCCGCGGCAAAGATGGCCGAGGAGACGGGCCGGCCGTTTGTCTCCGCGCCCAATAAATTCGCCTCCCTGTCGGCTCACGACGCCATGGTCACCGCCAGCGCGTCCCTGCGCACCCTGGCCGGCGCCTTGATGAAGATCGCCAACGATGTGCGCTGGCTGGCATCCGGACCGCGCGCCGGAATTGGGGAAATTCTCATCCCGGAAAACGAGCCGGGGTCTTCAATTATGCCGGGTAAAATCAATCCGACCCAGTCCGAGGCCATGACCATGGTTGCCGTGCAAGTATTCGGCAATGATGCCGCAGTGGCCTTTGGGGGTTCCCAAGGCAACTTCCAACTCAACGTGTTCAAACCCGTCATGGTGCATAATCTGCTCGAATCGGTCCAACTGATTGCGGATGCGTGTGGAGCGTTCAATGACCACTGCGCGGTCGGCATCGAACCCAACACCCCGCGGATTGAAGAGCATCTGCGGGATTCCCTCATGATCGTCACCGCCCTTAACCCGCATATCGGTTATGAGAAAGCCGCGGAAATCGCCAAAAAGGCGCATAAGGAAGGCACCAGCCTGCGCGAGGCCGCGCTGTCGCTCGGACATCTCACCCCAGAGGAGTTTGACACCTGGGTCCGACCGGCGGATATGACACAACCAAAGGGCTAGATACACACTTCGCCATTTCGGTAGTATCTCAGTTTCCCGTCCCCCTCACCCCAGCCCTCCCGCTAGGGGCGAGGGAGCAAAAATTCCCTCCCCCTTGAGGGGAGGGCCAGGGAGGGGGAATTTCAAAGGGAGATATTACCGCCATTTCCAGCATCAAGCTCACACACAGGAGGGTCAGACCAATGACACAACGCCTCGGGAAGCAGGCCATGATTGTTGGGGTGGATCAACCCATCGAAGTCTGGGAACGCGAATTCCCGGCCCCGGAGCCGGGCGGTGTGTTATTGCGGATGCAGATGGGCGGCGTATGCGGGACGGATGTGCATCTATGGCGCGGGCATGCCTCTCCGCCCCTGCCCGTTGTCCTGGGTCATGAGGGCATCGGCCTGATTGAGGAGTTGGGCGAAGGCGTGAGCACCGATCATGCCGGTCTGCCGCTCAGCGTCGGCGACCGTGTCTACTGGGGGCCCATCCGGCCCTGCCATCACTGCTATTACTGCACGATCGCCAAAGATTTTTCCCTGTGTGAAAACCTGGTGCTCTTCAGTGGGGCGGATGAGCCCACCTGGAATACGTATACGGATTACGCCTGGCTCCCCTCCGGTATGTGTTTCTATAAAATCCCGGACGACACCCCGTCCGAGCCGGTGATTGCCTTTGGCTGTGCCATGCCGACGATGATCCAGGCCTTCGAGCGTTTGGGCGGCCTGGCGCCCAATCAAACCGTCGTGGTCCAAGGCTGCGGGCCGGTTGGTCTGGCCGCCACCTTTCTCAGCCATCTGTCCGGTGCAAAAAAGGTCATCACCATCGGCGCGCCAGACCACCGTTTGGCGATGGCCCGCCGGCTGGGAGCCCAGACTACGATTAATTTTGAAACCCTGTCTGATGAAAAAGACCGGATTGCCCAGGTCTATGATCTGACCGATGGCCGGGGAGCGGATGTGGTGATTGAGGCGGCCGGAGCGTATTCGGCCTTTGCCGAGGGGGTGAAACTCGCCGCCCCGAACGGGCGCTACGTGATTGTCGGCCTCTGGTCCGGCCATGGAGAAATTCCCATTGACCCGCGATATATCAATAACCGCAACCTCAGCATCATTGGCTCGGCCTTAACCCAGCCGCAGCATTACTACGAGGCCATTCGGGTCGCTCAGGCGCATCACGCCGACTTTCCTATGGCTGAGGCCATCACTCACCGTTTCGCGATTGAGGAGAGTCAACAAGCCCTCGAAGCGGTAGAGCGGCAGGAGACGATCAAAGCGCTGATTGTGCCGGCCTAGCGCGGTTCACGCCAGGCTATAGCCTTGTAGGTCGGCTTAGCCGCACGCGTAAGCCGACCTACTTCTGGTGAACTGTACGGCATTTCCACATTACCGCATAACGCTCAACAGAACGTTGACTAACAGTGAATAAAGGGCGTAGTCTGATCCAAAGTTACTATCGAGTTGCGGAATGAGCACGTCCAAGCCACATGTATTCATTTCATACGCCGGCCAGGACGAGTTCGAAGCGGACTTGCTCAAGTTCGCCTTGGAGACACTCCTGGCAGATGCCGGCGTGGGGGCTTGGATTTTCCGGCAAGACCAGAGCAGACATGAGCGTAGTATCGCGACACGTCTCAAGGATCGCGTGAAGTCGTCGTGTGCCATGATTTTCCTCGTTTCTCCGACCACCCTTGAACGCGGCGCGACTCAGTGGATGGAGCTTGCTTATGCAGACGCTTTTGATGTGCCGACATTCGTCTTGCTCCACCACCTTCAGTATGGCGACTTGACGTCTTCCGACAGTGGCGTACCTCCGCTTCTCCTGTCGGGTCAATGTAACGCCGCAACGGATTGGCGCACGGTAACGGAGGATATCCGGACCTGCATCACGAAAGGAGCGACAGATGGCGATTAAAGTTTTTGTTTCCTACGCCTATCAGGACAAGGAGCTTGCCGAGAATGCCAAGCATGAGCTGGCGACCAGGGGGCACTTGCCGGTTGACGCCGTATTTTTTGACGGGCGGGATATTTCAGTCGGGGAGGATATTCGTCAGCGGCTCAGGTCAGAAATTGGGGCGGCGGATGCTGTTGTCCTGGTTATGTCCAAAAATGCTGAAGCATCTCAATGGATCAAC
>JAJDZM010000196.1 GCA_022824615.1 Candidatus Binatia bacterium
TCCGGGTCCGGTCCATCGGCGAAGCTGAGTTCGTAGCGGCCCATATCGAGCGAATAGACTCCAGTCCATTCGAACGGATACTCCGGCTCGAGGAAGGTGGGGCGACGCTCGAGCGCCTGATCCAAGTCGAAGGCGTCGAGATTGAGTACCGTATCGACGGAGACGTTCGCCTGCTTGCTGCGCACGACTCGCGCCATTCGGTTCATGTCTCGGAGCCGAGATTCGAGTCTGTCGAGCGCCTCGCCGTTGACGAGGTCCGTCTTGTTGAGCACGAGGATGTCTGCGAACGCGATTTGCTCCGTGCTTTCGTCGCTTCGGCCGAGTTGCTGCTCAATGTGGGCTGCATCGACGAGCGTGACGATCCCGTCAAGCGAGAACTCCGCGTGAATCTCGTCGTCCATGAAGAACGTCTGAGCGACCGGCCCAGGATCGGCGAGCCCTGTGGTCTCCACCAACACATAGTCGAACTTGTCGCGGCGTTTCATGAGATTGCCGAGTACGCGAATCAGGTCTCCGCGCACCGTGCAGCAGATGCAACCGTTCGACATCTCAAAGATCTCCTCGTCAGCGTTGATGACGAGCGCCTGATCGATGCCGACCTCTCCGTACTCGTTCTCGATCACGGCAATGCGCTTGCCGTGCTCTTCACTCAATATCCGGTTGAGCAGGGTCGTCTTGCCGGAGCCGAGGAAACCGGTGAGGATGGAAACAGGTATTTTTCGTGGCGTGTCCATATCTAGTTCTCCTGGAGCAGAGGGGCGAGTATTGGAATTTGGACGTCGAACCCCCACGCCTTGCAGACCTGGACCAGGTCTGCGGCGTCAACCGCGTCCGTGGGTTTGTGTAGTTTGTACTGGAGCTGTGGCGCATCGGGCCGAAGCAGGCCAACCACGGTCTCTATGGGCGCCCAGCCTTCTTCGAGACAGGCCAACTCGGTGACCGTGACCGTCGTGTCATGGGAGAGGCTTAGCGCTTCGCGCAATACCTCCTTGATACGTCGAACCCGTTCGAGGTTCGGGCGGCGTGGTGATGTGTTGATCAACATGTTCTCTCTTCTCCCTGCGACACGGCGAGACCAAAGATGAGGACGGATGGTGTCACGGCAGACGTTTCAGCCCTCGCCAACCCACGCGCTGCGTCTGACCAAGTGGGCAGCGACGGAGACTCCAGACCCACGGCGGGTACGGCCAGGGCGCTCCACGCGACGGCCTGGCTGAGCGAAAGCCTGCCTTCTGCTGGGATGCATCAGCGCCCCCCCTCGTATGGCGGCACACGCCCCAGAATGCTTGCGCGGAAGGGCTTCGGACGGCGCTCCCGCCGCATAAACCCGTCTTCGGTGCCGATGTAGAGCGAGACGCACTCTACGATGTCACGTGCGCTCTCGCCCGGGTGCTGATCCCCGAAGAGGTAAGTCCACGCCCCAGGCGACGAGAGCGCGATTCCGCAGGGGCGCGGGCATACGCTCAGGCACTCGGTGGACCTGACCTCCACGTGGTGGCCCAATGGGCTCTCATGGAACGTCGCGCGAAGCTCTTGATAGAGTTTGAAGCCGGCTCGACTCTCTCGTGGCTCACGCGGAGAGCCAGGTGCCCTACAGGACGTGCACACGTGAAGTACGGATGACCGAAAGGTACCATGAGAGGTGGGTGACCCTTTCACCAAAACGGATAAGGCAGTTCCGGTCATGCTGACTCCTCGGCCATGCGGCGGGCCCGGTCCGGGGTCTGGCTTGGGATTCCTAGACAGCCAGACCCAATAGATTGAAGACGAGGCCTTCTATATTCTCAAGCGTGAGAAATGTGCCGACACCGGCAACAACAGCGCCGGCGAGGCGGGCATGAATATGTTTCGCCTCGGTCGCCTTCAGCAGAGTGTGAACAGCAAATCCGGCCAGGAGCGCCAAGCCGTATTGCAGAAGGCCAAGCCCGACCAAATAGCCCGCCAAAACGGCCACGCCAGCCCCTGCTTCCTGGGCCGCGATCGTGTCGCCAAAGGCTGATCCGTGGAAAAGGCCGAAAACCGCGAAAAGTCCGACAGCCGAAGCAAAACCCGTAGCACGACCGGACAAAAGGATGCCGCCGACAGCGAGAAGCGAAATGCCGATCACAAATTCCTTGACAGGCAGGCCAATGCCAAAACTCATCAGCAGGCAGCCAAGCATCATCGCACCAATATACGCGGCCGTTGCCAGTTTCGTGTGGCCGGTGTAAAGCGCCGCAATGCCAACGGCGATGACGAAGAAAAGATGATCAAAGCCCAAGAGTGGATGTCCAACGCCGGACAAGAGCCCGTCGGTGAGTGTTTCCATTGGCATGCCACCCAGCGGGTGGTGCGCAAAGGCCGGAACCGCACTTATGGTGAAAACGACCGCGGCTAAAAGATATCGATTCATTTTTTCTTCCCCTTTTGTTCGGTGCATGGAAATTATTATTACATAACAGTTGCAATAGAAACTTTATTACAACAATAGTCGGGGGATTGTCAAGCTGACCCGGATTACCGTGGCTCTAGTGTGGTACGAGACAAGAATCGAGCGCAGCAAGAGGCGCCGAACGGTCAAGCGCCGCGCCAATAAACACCAGATGATCCTGAGGTTGGGAGGTCAGGGATGCCTGTCCGATAAAAGACTCTTTCCCATTCGTTTTTGCCCCTTGAGCCAGGTATCCCTCCCGAATGAGAACAACGATCTGAATTATTCCATCAGGCGAGTTCGGTCCATACCATACAGCCTACTTCACGTCCTTGTAGCTGAAGCCCAGGCCCGCCCGCGCGTCGCTCTGGATGCCGTACTGGGGAATAGGGTAGGACAGCCCGTTCTTGGCCAGCCGGGCCAGCCCCTCCAGGGCTTTCGGCAGGTAGTGGGGCGGCATGGCCATCAGCAGCTCATCCTCAAGCACGCCCCCGTAGCGCCGCTCGGCATAGCACGGAATCGAGACGCTCGGCTCCCCGGTCAGCTTGGCCCGCCCCCAGGAGTCGGCGCAGGCTGACTCGCCCACGCTGCCCCACTGCAATTTTCTATAGCCCGTCCATTGCAGGCCATTGATCAGCAGGATCATCTGGGCCGGGGTGGCGTAAATCAGACAGATATCCGGCGGGTTGAGCCGACCCGACACCAGCGGCGAGACCGCCAGGGCCTGATAGCGACCGTAAGGCACGACATCCATGGCCTGTTGGTGGGCGGCCGAGTCCCGCTCGGTCTCAAACCACACTCCGGCCATGGTTTTGCCGCACCGCCACTCCTCGTCCTGGGGGGCGAGACCCAACACGGCCGAGCACTGGCTGCCGACCAGGTCTTTTGCCGTCAGGCCGACGGTCCAGTTGAGGCGGGCGGCCTGAGCGACGAGCTGGTCGGCGGTGTGAATGTTCTTGGGACGCCGGACTCTGGGAACCGCCTCCATAGCCTCGACCGCGGTAAACCACTTCATGCCGATCGGCGTGGCGCGCAGGTGGAGACGGCGGTTGAGTTCTTCGATCAGCGCGGGCCAGTCGTAGCTCGGCTGGTCCTGGGCGGTGGAAGTTGATGGCTGTGTCATAGTCTGCCCTCCTAGCGTGTGTGTAGCACGGCCCTGGCGGTCTAGCCACTCGGCCTTGCCCTGGGGCGGCTGGACCGGGACGCCGCGATAAGTGCCGCGAGCCAAGTGGGGCAGTCATGCGGGAACAGATGAGGAGCGAAAATTTGACGCTCGTCCGGTTTGTCTGATACGAACCTGACGCCGGTCCAGTTCAGAACAATTTGACAAGGTCGCATGGAAAGCAAGGAGGTTTCAAACATGGCAACGAATCCAACCGAGCGTCAGCAACGATTTATTGATATGGCCGCGAAGCATGCCGACGATTTCAAAACGCGGGTAGCGCAGCACGATGCGGACAGCAGCTTTCCGCATGAGAATGTGGCAGCCATGAAGGCGTCAGGCTATACCGCGCTCATCGTGCCGGAAGAGCTGGGCGGCGCCGGAGCTACGCCGCTCGATATTGCGCTGGCCCAGGAACGGCTGGCCTACGGCGACCTGCCCATGGCTATTGCCGTCAATATGCACCACATCGTGGTCTCCATTCTGGCCGACTTGTGGCGGCTCAAGCAACGCGGGCAAGGACCCTACCTGGACGCGATCGAACCCATGCTCAAAGCAACGGTGACCGACGGCCTGATTTTCGGAGGACCGGTCAGCGATCCAAAAATGAACAGCTCGGTCGGCTTTGCCGGCATCAATGACACCACCCGTCAGGCGACCAGAGTGGACGGCGGCTACCGGCTGAACGGCAAAAGCGGCTTCGGCACCATGTCCGCAGGGGCCGACTATCTGCTGACGACCGCCCGCTATGAAGACCCTGACAACGGTCCGCAATGCCTGCTGTGCTTTTTCCCGACCACGGCTGAGGGCGTCGAGATTCAGACCAACTGGGACACGATGAGCATCCGTTCTTCGCAGAGCAATGATGTGGTCTGGAATAATGTATTTGTCCCCGACGATGCCGCGGTATTACGACCGGCCCAAAGCTGGGACGCCATCGCCGACATTACCGCCTCGTGGTGGGTAGCCTCCGGCCCGGCGTGTTATATCGGTCTGGCCCAGGCGGCGCGCGATTACGCCATGAACTGGGTTGTCGGACGCACCCAGCAGCCGTTTGATCAGCCCATGACCCACTATCCGAGCAATCAACTCCTGGCCGCGGACATGGAAATCGGTCTGCGCTCGGCGCGCGCCATGCTGCATCGAGCCGTTGCCACTCACGATGACGTCAACGTGCGAACCCAGGAAGACCTCGTCAATCTGATCTCGTGTTTTCAGTTTGTCATGGAATCCTGCGTTCAGGTGGTTGATAAGGCCATGCGCATGGTCGGCGGCGCGGCTCTGTTCAAGAAGAACCCCATGGAACAGATGTACCGCGACGTGCGGGCCGCAGTCATCCATCAGCCCTTTGCCGGCATGGAAGGCAGAGCCCTGCTCGGTCGGCGAACCTTCGGCCTGCCCGTGTACACCAGCCCG
>JAJDZM010000216.1 GCA_022824615.1 Candidatus Binatia bacterium
GAAAGGATATAGTGTCATGGGTTCCCCCGTACACGCGGGGATAGACCCACCGCAGTCTCTTTCACGCCCCTGATGATCGAGGTTCCCCCGTACACGCGGGGATAGACCCGCCGTCGCGAAAGTCTCAGGTGACGGACATCAGGTTCCCCCGTACACGCGGGGATAGACCGTCTGCTGGGGCCCAGGTCTCGGCGCCAACAGTGGTTCCCCCGTACACGCGGGGATAGACCTCCAGATTCCCACATCTCCCGGCCATTAAGAGTGGTTCCCCCGTACACGCGGGGATAGACCGCAGATACCGCCGGTAGCGCGGACGTCGACTGAGGTTCCCCCGTACACGCGGGGATAGACCCTGGCTCCGCTTCCGACACTTCCCCGTGGCCGAAGACCCCTGAGAAAATCCGGGCAGAGAACTGACCCAATACCGCCTTAACGAGCCGGTGAGGATTGAAACAAAGATCATGTCCGATTTTGTTGTCTGAGGCGCGCGGTCACCCCCTCAGCCGAAACGGTTCGGGCCGCCACTGCCAATAGGGCCGGGCTTCGGCCTGGTGCCGTACGCCATGTAAACGAATACGATCGGTCGCATTGAGCAGCAGCGGCATCACATCCGCCCCGCGGATATGGCCGAGCCCACCACGAATCACCGCGCGTTCGTGAAACGTAGTCACCGGGTCGGACAAGACGTTAGGTCCGCCGGTAAGCAATATGGGCACGGCTTCGCCCGAATGGATGAGCGGTCCACTGCTCGGCGTGGCGTGGTCGCCGGTCACCACCACCAGCAGGTCGGCTTGATGTTTGACTCGCTCGACAACCGGACCGAGCGCGGCATCAAGCGCCTCAATGGCCCGCATTTTACCCAGCGGGTCTTTGCGATGGGCGACCACGTCCGGGGCCTTGGAATGGACGTGCACGAACTCATACCCCTGAGCCAAGAGCGCGTCCGCAGCGCACAGTTTCTGCCTGAAGTCCGCGGTCGTATCGGTCTCCCGCGGAGTGGAAACTGGCGTCATGCCACACACACGGGCAATACCGACATACAACGGGTAGTTCTCAATGCTGGCGGCACGTAGACCGTTCTGCTCCTGAAACGGCACGACATCAGGCCGTACCGCGGCCCATTTGGTGAGGACAAAATTGATGCTGGCGCAACCGCGCGCCTGGCGTTCCCGGTTCAGCGGATGCTGGCTGAGTTGGTGATGCACCCAACTCAGATAGGCGTTGAGCGCGGCGGCGGTGCGTGCGGCCTCCTGCGGGTGTCGGGATTCCGCCAGGGGCTGAGCGCGCGCAGCATAGGCGTTATTATAGAATGGATCGACATCGGTAATGTCTCGGCTCGGATGGCCGTGCAGCGTCAGGATGGCCTCGCAGCGCCCGCAGGAGGTCAAGACAAATTGTAGCCCGTGGGCTTCGTACGTGGCGATGGCTGCACACAGCCGGTCACACGCCTCCTCATCCTGGGCTTGCCGTTTTTCCCACAGGAGAGTGTCACGACGCACTTTGTCGTCGATGACCGTTGTTTCGGCAAAACTTGCCAGCAGCACGACAGACCCGGACGGCACCTCAATGCCCCGGCCAATGGCCTCAAACGCGGCCCGACCGGGGAATTGCTCCAACCCATAGCCAAACAAAATGAAGTGCGCGGTTTCGCTCTCCAGGGGAACGCCGGGAGCGAGCGGCGTGAGCAAACCCGTGGTGCCGAGGGCAGCCAGTTGATCCAGGTGTGGGGTATGGGCCGCCTCAAGCGGGGTTTGTTCATTCAGGACCGGCTGGGGTCGGTCGGCCAGCCCGTCAAGAACAATGAAAAGAATAGGCAAAGTTGGCATAAGCAGCGCTTACACGAGCGCGCGGCAAGCCAGTCGCTCGGGAGCCCCAATCTGCTTCAGGACTGCGTCCACGCTACGCGGCACGCGGTGTTCCCAGCCTTGTCCCTGGCGTAGACAGCGACGCACCGCACGGCCACTCTCCTGCTTGGGCGCGCCGGGATCAAGAACCTCGACCTGCCATCCGGCCGCCTGGAGGCGGGCGACCTTCTCCCGTCCCCATTCCGAGAATACGCGGATAAACTGCACGGCCTCCTTGGGGCAATAATACGCCCAACGCTCGGGCGCATGAATCGGAAAAGGCACGATGGAAACACGACTCAACTCAACCGCTGCCTCGACCAGGGCAGCCCGAATCATCCACTGCCGCTCAAAAAAGGTAAAGGGGTTGGCCTCCGGTGTATGCCGCTGGGTATCCGCGGCCTCTGATTGCGTTTCGGCTGGGTCAGGATTGGTGATGCCAATAATCAGATGCTCGCTGCGCCTGAGCGCCTCCAGGGTGTAGCGCAGATGGCCGGTATGAAAGGGCTGAAAACGACCGTGGACCATGCCGTAGCGCACGCGCATATACGCTGCCTATCCCATGCGAAGCACAGGGGCAAGGAAAGAGGGGTTGGGGTGAGGGCCGAACCGCCAGACAAGTTCATTGGCGTCACACGTCCCAAGAGGGGATGATAAAAAAGGATGCCGTCCGTGCTCAGGTGCCGTCAAAGACTAAACGCCCGGCGGCGTTCTGGGCCTCAATCCGGGCGGCCATGTCGGGCGGCAGATTGATCAGACGCTCGTTCGGGAATTTGTCGGCCTCAACCGCCGGACGCATGAAGTACTCGTCGGGATGAGAGACGGCCGCCTGGGTCTTGATGGAGGTATCGAGATACCACTGGCGGCGCATGAAGTCCGGGCTGAAAAAGACCGTTGCTTCTTCCGGCTTCCAATCCATGAGCTTGTGACTGTCATTCACCAGATAGGACATAATGTCCGTCCGCAGGTCCCAGTGGGAAATAAACAGGGTGCCATAGCCGAGTTCTTCGAGCGCGGGGTTGAAGAGTTCGGCCAGCCTGACCTCAATATGGTCAAGCTCCCCGTCCGGCCCGTATTGCTCGCCCCGCAGCGGGTAGAATGAGGACTTCTCCAGCCAATAGAGAAACCGGGGCATGTAATAATCGGGTAACCACTCTGTTCGCGCGATCGCTTCAACCACGTAGCATTCAACCCCGCCGTCCAGGGTATAGTGCGGAAAGACCTCACCCATCAGCTTGATGTTCGCAGTCTGGACGGTCTGAGATTGTCCGGTTTCACCGCCTCGCAGTATCACGGTCGGACGCGTGTTGGGAAAACGAACCGTCTGATACAGCACATCCGTGCCAACCAACCGCCAGGAAAACTCCCAGGCGTCCCGCCCCCAGGCATCGTCCGGGGTGAGCGCCATGTTGGGGAAATTGCTCTGACGCCGAAACGGGGCCTGGTGGCGCACCCGCCGGATGGAAGACGAGTAGGCGAAGCGCTCCTCCTTGGTAATTTTTTCCTTATCCGTCCGATACCGGATCGCCAGCCACTGACCACCTTCGGCAGCGGGCGGAGCAATGGCCTGACTCAGCGAGCGATAGATCTCTTCACCAGGGGCGGCGGACAGGACTTTGCGCACCCCGCTTGTTTCGGAATCATAGCTGACAAAGGTGATAGACGTACCGGGATTGAGCAGCACCCCTTGCGGCGCAATAGACGCCCAGGAGTTGGCAACGACCGATGACCAGCGCGTACGCGGCGTGAATTCCATGGCACGGTAGCCCATTTCCTCGGCCGTATACGGCGGGGCGAACGGATAGGCTTCGGCCGGAAGGTATGGGATCTCGGCATGGCGTGGCGTATCGCCTTCAAGTTGGACCTGGGCCAGATCTTCTTCTGACATCTCCTTGACTGTTTTCCAGGTGCGCTGGGTTGGCGCGGCGTGCTTGTCACGATGGATCTCGCTTCCCGGCTCGGCTCCCAGAGCAAAACCGGGACATGCCAGGACACCACAGATAAGCAGAATACAGCAGGCTATACAGCTACGGGACATGAATACCACCTACCCCAAAATCGGTAGTGGTTCAGCCTCAAATCACTCTTGACCTCTGCCGGCAGAGCGCCCCCCTCCCTGGCCCTCCCCCTCAGGGGGGGGAGGGAAAATCTGCTCCCTCTCCCCTGGAGAGAGAGGGTTGGGGTGAGGGGGAATATGCAAACTGAACCACCACCCCAACATCAGTGTTGCAGCACTATAGAGTCTGAACGTTCATTCAGCAATATAAGCAATATGAATTCTTCGTGAAAATTGTAGTAGCTTTGATTATATGTGACGAAGAAGCGGGCAAAGGGCCGAACCGAGCGGCCCGGACGGCCTTTATCCTGGAGCCAGCAGGGCGAGCGCCTTGCGGGTTGCGACCAGGCGGTCTTCGTTCACCGGACTGACGGCCAGGACCGGCATGGCCGCCCCGGCTTCATGGAAGGCGGCAAGCTGCTCGCGACACTGGCTGGGGGGACCAAACACGCAGACCTGGTCGACCATGTGTTCGGACACACAGGCAGCCGCGGCGCGGCGGTTCCCGCTTTTCCAGGCTTCTTGCATGGCGGTGACTTCAGCCCGAAAGCCGCAGCGGCGCCATTGTTTGCGATAGAAAGGCAGGTTCCCGAAAAATGCCAGATTGTAGCGCGCCGCGGAGCGGGCCTGCTCAACATCATCTGAAATAAACGTCGGGATGCTGACAATACACCCCACCTGGTCCGGGTCGCGTCCCGCGCGCTGTGCCGCAGTTCTGGCCGCCTCAACAAGCTGCGTCAAATAGGGCAAGGCTGGCAGAAACGGCATAATCCCATCAGCCAGTTCGCCGCCGATTTCGGCGCTTTCAGCCGTCACCGCCCCGACATAGACCGGTATGGGATAGTTGCTCTGCTGCGGACGATGAAAGGCGCTCAGCGACTCCCCGCGAAACAGGGTATTCAGCGCTGTCACATAGGAGCGCATATACTGCCGCGGCTGCTCCATGGTAATGCCCAGGGATTCGAGTAGCGGGCGGTGACTCATGCCCAATCCGAGAATCATCCGCCCCTGCGAGAGCTCCGAAATCGTGGTGGCGGTCATGCCGGCCAAAAACGGATGGCGGAAATAGATATTGGCGATATTCGTTCCCACCTTGATGCGAGAGGTGCCCAGCGCAATGGCTTCGGCACACGCCAGGGCATCCCCCCGCCCTTCGTTGACAAAAACAGCGTCAAAGCCCTTGTCTTCGGCAATCCGGCCGATTTCAACAAATTCCTGTGGGGGGGCGGCGGTTGCCGTCGAGAGGACCATACCTAACGGATACATACGTTTTTCCTTTGTCGGGTCGAACAGGACCGGTAATGCGAGAGGGCGTCTTAGTCGAGAGGCACAGGAGCATCGTTCCGACCACGGACCTCAACCGACGTTCCGCCAGCCTGTCCCGTGATCGTGTCAAAAATAATAACCGTGCCCTCCATGACCGATTGCGGAGAGATGACTTGATACCGTCCGGCCTGCGGACGGTAGGCGAGATAGACCAAGAGGGCAATGATAAAAAAGAGTTGAAAGGTCAGGAGCCGAAGAAATTTATCAACCCGTTTCATGACGACGGCCGTCTCATCTGCAGAACGAGAATCCTTGGGCGGCATGCGCTCTCCTTTCTTTCCTCACATGTCCCGAGCAGATCTTTTATAGGATGTCCGCGACCGTTTCTCAATTTCCATCGCTTGAGACCTGTTCCTGAAAGAGGAAACGTGTCCAGCATCTCATATCTATTGGAGGGCACGTTTATTCTTTGGCAGCGCGCAGCGCCTGTTGCACGGCCTCTTGGGGTGTCTGCACGACGGACACGCCGTGAATATGGGACCAGGCCCGTATGGCGATCACGGTTTTTCCCAGCGTCAGCGCCAGTGCGATTTCGGACAGCGTTCCGGTCGCACCAGGCAGGGCAATCACCGCATCACCCGAGGCCGCCACCAGCATATTGCGGGCATGCCCGAGCCCGCTGGGGATGGCGATCGAGATACCGGGCGCGGCGGTGGTCGCCTCATACGTTGGGAGAATACCGACGCTGGTGCCGTTATTTTGCGCCGCACCCCGTGCGGCCGCGGCCATCACACCGCCGAGTCCGCCGCACACCACGACGGCGTCGTGCTGGGCAATCAGCCGGCCGACCTCCTCTGCCCAGCCGGCGACCTCTGCCGAGGGCTGACTGTCACCAATAACGGCAATTTGGATCTTACGTGGCATAAAGAGTAAACGTGTCCTCTTATAAAGATATCAGATGCTGGATACGTTTTTAGGCGGTCGTCCCGCTGTTCGTGCGCGCACCACTCTTATAGAAAACAACACCTATGGAAACAGCAATGACGCCAACTCCGGGATGGCTCGAATCGTATACTGGGGGCGCGGACAGTGGGCGGGCAGCTCGGCCCCGGAAGCGTTGACCCAGGCGATATCCATCCCCACCTGTTGGGCACCAATCACATCGTCGTGCGGAGAATCACCAACAAACAGGGCGGATTGGGGCGCAACCTGCAACTGGGCCAGCGTGTCATGAAAGATCTTTTGGTGGGGTTTGCGCCAGCCGTGTTCTGCCGAGATGACCGTACAGCGAAAGCAGTCGGCGACCCGACCTTCTTGGATGACTCGTCTCGCGGTTGGGGCATGATCGAAATTCGAGACCAGCGCGGTCGGGTAGTGTTCACTCACGCGCACGACGAACTGGGTATGGGCGGGCGGGACCTCGGTCGCGGCGGCGAGCAGGTCCATATGGGCCAAAGACAGGGAGGCTCCTAAACGAGCGGTTTCGGGGGTGTCGTCCAGGCCGGCGTAGACCAGGGTGCGACGAAATCGCTCCGCAGAGCTGATTTCACGCATGTGTGTGGAGCGGATTGCACCGAGTTCCTGATTCACTTCTCCCAGGGCCTGATGAAACTGTTCAAAAGGTAAGGACGGAACCACTTCGGCCACCACATCGCGCAGCCGGCCCATGGTCGAACGGGTCGTCTGCCCCTTCCACTCAAAAACCGGCAGTTTGCCCGGATTAAACAGGGCAATGGTCCCAAAGAGGTCAAACAGCACAGCGTCGTAATGTTTCACACCAGTCCTTTACGGCTGCACTGAGCGTCTTTCCGCTTCCGCGGCCGCGTCCCAACAGGATGAAAGTGCCGAAGTTTGTAACCGGAGTTTCCCACTTGTGCAAGCAGAGACCATGTATTATGGTTTTGAACAGGACGTGAGAGTATTGGAGGAGACCTATGGCAGACAGCAAGGTCGGTGCAGGGGAAGAAGCCACTGAACAGAGTGTTGTGGGGTTTGAAGAAGACCTGAGTGATGTCGAACTTCCTCAAGAACTCCCAATCCTGCCTTTGCGGGGCGTCGTCATCTTTCCTTCCGCCATCGTTCCTCTCCTGATTTCGCGCGCGTCCTCCCTCAAGCTGGTTGAAGACTGCCGGAAAAGCAATAATCTTTTAGGCTTAGCCGCCCAGAAAAATCCGGAAGACGAAGCCCCTGCTCCCCAGGCCCTTTTTTCTCGGGGGAGTGCCGGTCGTATCCTGAAAATGCTGAAATACCCGGATGACAGCGTCCGTATTCTGGTCCAGGGGCTGAAGCGAATTGATATTCGGGAATACGGACAGATCGAGCCCTATTATCGGGCGCAGGTCGCGCCACTGGAGAGCGAAGCGGAAGCCTCCCGGGATGTGGACGCTCGCCAGGCCCACCTCGTCAGTCAATTTGCCAAGTTTGTCTCTATGGTGCCCTACCTGCCGGATGAACTTCAGGGCGTGGTCATGAATATCAAAGACCCGGCCAAGGTGACGGACCTGATCGCCTCCAACCTCAATATCTCGGTTGATGAAAAGCAAGACCTGTTGAATACCTTGAGCGTCCGCACCCGCTTGGAAAAGCTGTCCGCCATTCTGAATCGGGAAGTCGAACTTGTTGAGCTGGGGAATAAAATCCAGTCCCAGGTCCAGAGCGAGCTCAATAAAAACCAGAAAGAATTCTATTTGCGCCAGCAGATGCGGGCAATTCAAAAGGAGCTGGGAGAAGGAGACTCCCGTTCAAACGAGCTGGATGACCTGCGCCAGAAAATAGATGACGCCAATATGCCCGAGGAGGCGCTCAAGGCCGCCAATAATGAGTTCGAGCGTCTGAAAATCATCCCACCTGAGTCGGCAGAACACTCGATGGTTCGGACCTACCTCGAATGGCTTATCCATCTCCCTTGGGCAGTCACGACAGAGGATAATCTGGATATTCCGCACGCCCGCCAGGTTCTGGACGAAGACCATTACGACCTGGAGAAAATTAAGGACCGTATCCTCGAGTATTTGGCCGTCCGGAAGCTCAAGCAAGACTCGAAGGGACCCATTCTCTGCTTCGTTGGCCCTCCGGGGGTGGGCAAAACATCGCTTGGGCGCTCTATTGCGCGGGCCATGGGACGCAAGTTTGTCCGCCTCTCGCTTGGCGGCGTCAGAGACGAAGCGGAAATCCGCGGCCATCGCCGGACCTATATCGGCTCGCTGCCGGGTCGTATCATTCAGTCCCTGCGCTCCGCCGGCTCCGGGAACCCGCTGTTCATGTTGGACGAGATTGATAAGCTGGGCATGGATTTTCGTGGAGACCCGGCCTCGGCCCTGCTGGAAGTTTTGGATCCCGAACAGAATTTCTCATTCTCTGACCACTATCTGGAAGTTCCCTTTGACCTGTCCAAGGTCATGTTTATTACCACTGCCAACTATCTGGAGCCGGTTCCGCCGGCCCTCAAGGATCGGATGGAGGTCATTGAACTGGCCGGCTATACGGAGGAAGAAAAACTCGAAATTGCCAAGCGCCATATTATTCCCAAACAGGTCGTCGAGCATGGTCTGACCGACGAGCAGATCGAGTTTGCGGATGAGGCGGTGCTGAGTATTGCCGGTGGGTATACCCACGAGGCTGGTGTGCGGAACCTGGAACGCGAGATTGGGGCTGTGTGTCGCAAAGTCGCCCGCGGTGTCACCGAAGGGAACACGGACAAGGTCACAGTGACGCAGGAAAAAGTCTCAGACCTGCTGGGGCCGATTAAATTCTTCCCGGAAGTGGCCGAGCGCACCCAGAGACCCGGTGTCGCTATCGGGTTGGCCTGGACTCCAAATGGGGGCGATATCCTCTTCATTGAGGCGACCCGCATGGCGGGGAAAAAAGGCCTCACCCTGACCGGCCACCTCGGCGACGTGATGAAAGAGTCGGCCCAAACCGCCCTGTCCTACGTCCGCTCCCAAGCCGACCAGTTGCATATTCCGGCCGACTTTTATGACAATTGCGATATCCATATCCACGTTCCCTCGGGCGCCATTCCCAAAGACGGGCCTTCGGCGGGGATTACCATGGTGACGGCTCTGGCCTCCCTGTTGACCGAACGCAAAGTCCGTCAGGACGTTGCCATGACAGGCGAAATTACCCTGCGGGGAAAAGTCATGCCGATCGGTGGGGTCAAAGAAAAGGTCTTGGCAGCGCGGCGAGCCGGCGTCACGACCGTCATCCTGCCCCAACGTAACGAAAAAGACCTGGAAGATGTCCCGCCCAAGGTGCGAGAGGAAATGCAGTTTCGCTTTGTTGAGGCTATCGACGAGGTGCTTGAGCATGCGCTGGAAGCCACTACGGTTGACGTCACTGCCGCCCAAGCGGGATTTCAGCCCGAGGTCCCGCCCTCGTAAGGGCGGCGGGGTCTCAAGAGCGGTGCATGGCACTCAAAACCATTGCTCAGATCCCGCTGGCACAGAAACGCGTGCTGATTCGCGTTGATTTTAACGTGCCGCTGACGCCGGAACACAGCGTGGGTGACGCAACGCGCATCCGGGAAGCGCTGCCCACCATACAGTATGCCCTCGCCCAGGGTGCAACCGTCCTGCTCGCGTCTCACCTCGGGCGGCCTCGGGGAACAGTCAAGCCGACGCTCAGTCTCAAACCGGTGGCGGCGCTGCTCCAGGAACTGCTGGGTCGCCCGGTGAGCCTCGCCCCGGATTGTGTGGGACCGACGGTTGAGCGGCAGATTGACCAGCTTCCGGCCGGGGCGGTTGTCGTGCTTGAGAATCTGCGTTTCCATTCTGAGGAAGAAGCCAATGATCCGGCGTTCAGTCACGCACTTGCCGGCCTGGCCGATGTCTACGTGAATGATGCGTTTGGCTCATCCCACCGCTCTCATGCCTCGGTTGTGGGCGTTGTGCAACACTTCGAGGACAAAGGGGTCGGGTTTCTCGTGCGCAGGGAGGTTGAGGCACTGTCATCCCTGTTGTCCGCCCCGGACCACCCTTTTGTGGCCATCCTCGGCGGAGCGAAAGTGTCGGATAAAATCGGACTGATACACAGCCTGCTGCCACGTACAGACGCTATCATCATCGGGGGGGCCATGGCTTATACCCTCCTGCAGGCACAAGGGGTGAAAACGGGCCACTCATTGGTCGAACCGGAGAAAATTGACGAAGCGAAAAGCCTGCTGCAAGAGGCTCAGAAGCAGAGTGTCACCATTCACCTGCCCCAAGACCATATTGTGGCGGCAGGGCTTACGGCAGGAGCGACGGCTACTGCCACGGCAGGAGTTGACATTCCCGACACGCAGCTTGGAGTAGACATCGGACCCCGCAGTATTGCCGCGTTTCAGGCCGTTGTGCAGTCTGCCAGGACTGTTCTCTGGAACGGCCCTATGGGTATTTTTGAAATGTTCCCGTACGACCGGGGCACCCGATCTGTTGCGGAAGCGGTTGCCTCCCTCTCATCCTGTTTCAGTGTTGCTGGGGGTGGCGATACGGTCGCCGCCTTGAGCCAGGCAAACCTTGCCGACCGCATCAGTCATATATCAACCGGAGGCGGGGCTTCCTTAGCCTTTCTCGAATCGGGAGACCTGCCCGGTCTTGCCGCACTACGGTCGTAAGCCACTGAGCGGTCTGACATTTTCGGCACCTCAGTTTTGAGCTTGTCGAGGTCTATATTTTCTGTTAGAGCTTTGCAAAGTATTTCCGGTCGAAGGAGTTCTGTTGCGGACAGACCCACAGGAAAGAAAGGAGATCAGGAGATGATTCGAGGAGGCAGAGGCTTTCATTTTGTCTGGGTTATGGCCCTCCTCTTTCTGGTTGCGGGCTGCGCAACGGAAAGACAGAAACGGGCATTCTACGGCGCCACACTCGGTGCCGCTATTGGAGCCGCGGCCGGGAGCGGAATAAGTGATAACGATACGGATGCGGCGGTCGGGGGTGGGGCCGGAATTGGGGCACTGGTCGGTGCGGTCTTAGGCTATTATTCGGCGGACGATCCACCGCCACCACCGCCACCACCGCCACCACCGCCACCACCGCCACCACCGCCACCACCACCGCCACCACCACCGCCACCACCGGAACCCAAGGAGATCATCCTGCGTGGG
>JAJDZM010000161.1 GCA_022824615.1 Candidatus Binatia bacterium
GAAAATGCTCAAGAGCATAAGAAGAATGCCTGAGCCTATAGCCCGTAGTTGGGTGGCTGGCTGGTCTCATGAGCGTAATTCCGTCGTCAGTGAGGTGTCCTATGCAGGCAGTCGTGAAAACGTCCCGTATTGAGGTCAACATTAGGGGGGAACTCTCTCCTAAGCTGATTGCGGTTTTGGAAGAAGAGTTTGGCAAAGAGCTCCTTCTTACAGAAGAGGGTGATGAAGAGACCGTGGATATTTTTGCAACCGATTGGTATCGAGAGATTCAATCGAAGACCACTCCGGGGGATACCCTCAAGATATACCGAGAGAATCATGGGCTGACGCAAGTCCGATTAGGCGAAATGCTCGGTGGCATTCCCCGTCAGCACGTTTCCAATATGGAACGGGGCACCCGCCCTGTGAGTATGAAGACAGCCCGTAAACTGGCCACAATCTTCAAGGTTTCTCCAGGCAAGTTTGTCTGATTCGATAGTGACAGCAGCGCGGGTCAGTCTTGAAGCCTGGTTCGGCGGTGTCAATCGTCTGTATCCAATATGGAAAATTAACTCATGACCCGTTGGAATCTCTCCATCCCTGAACAGACAGACCGGTAAGAACGATTCCCTAGCCTTGTGGTTGCCGTGGCCCAATAGACGCCCCAGCGAATATTCTTTAGACTGCTCGCGCATTATGCAGAGCAATCCGTTGGGGAATCAACGCCATACCGGGAAGTAGGACCGAGGAGACACGCATGAGCATCGACCTGTTGGAGGGTAACCCAAAAGAAAAATTAGGCTTTGACCCGAACGAACTGCGGGCCAAATATCGCTACGAGCGCGACAAGCGGCTGCGCGAGGACGGCAACGCGCAATACCAGGAAGTTGCTGACGAGTTTGCCAGCTACACCGACGACCCGTATACCGAGTGGGTCGAGCGTGACCCGCTGAATGACGAGGTGCAGGTCGCCATTATCGGCGGCGGTTTCGGTGGGCTGCTGATGGGTGGCCGGCTGCGCGAGGCCGGCTTTGACGATATCCGAGTCATTGAGAAGGCCGGTGACTTTGGCGGTACCTGGTATTGGAACCGCTACCCCGGCGCCATGTGCGACGTCGAGTCGTACTGCTATTTGCCGCTGCTCGAAGAGCTGAACTATATTCCCAAGCATAAATACTCGTACGCGCCCGAAATTTTTGAACACAGCAAGGCCATCGCCCGCCACTACGACCTGTACAAAAACGCCTGCCTCCAAACCGGCGTTTCTGAGATGCGCTGGGACGACACGAGCGGACGCTGGATTATTCACACCGACCGGGGCGACGCTATCCGGGCGCAATTCGTGGCCATGGCCAACGGGCCGCTCAACCGGCCCAAGCTGCCCGGCATTCCCGGTATCACCAGCTTCAAGGGCCATACCTTTCACACCAGCCGCTGGGACTATGACTATACCGGCGGCGACTCGGATGGGAATCTCACCGGCCTGCGCGATAAACGCGTCGCCATCATCGGCACGGGCGCGACCGCGGTGCAATGCATTCCTCACCTCGGCGAGTGGGCCAAGCATCTGTACGTGTTCCAGCGCACCCCCTCGTCCATTGACGTGCGCAACAACCGGGAAACCGGGCCTGCCTTTGCCGAGCAACTCGAACCGGGCTGGCAGCAGCGGCGCATGGACAACTTCAATATCCTGGTCAGCGGCGGCGACCAGGACGAAGACCTCGTCTCCGACGGCTGGACCGAGATTTTCCGCAACCTGACCGGCATTGCCGCCAAGACGGCATCGCGCGAGTTGGGCCGGCGTCTCTCCTCACGCGAGAAGGGTCAGCTCATGGAGCTGCTCGACTTTCAGAAGATGAGTCAGGTACGTGCGCGGGCCGAGGAAATCGTCAACGACCCGGACACCGCTGAAGCCCTCAAGCCCTGGTATCGGCAGTTCTGCAAACGGCCCTGCTTCCACGACGAGTACCTGCCGACCTTCAACCGGCCGAACGTGACCCTGGTCGACACCGACGGCCGGGGTGTCGAGCGCATCACCGAGCATGGCATCGTGGCCAACGGGACCGAGTACCCGGTCGATTGCATCGTCTTCGCCACCGGCTTCGAGGTCGGCACCAGCTATACCCGTCGGGCCGGCTACGAGATCATCGGTCGCAACGGTCTCTCCCTCACCGACAAATGGGCCAAGGGCTGGCGCACCCTGTTCGGACTCCAGGCCAACGGCTTCCCGAACTGTTTTTTCCTCGGCTTCACCCAGACGGCCCTGTCGGTCAACGTTCCGCACGCCCTGAACGAGCAGGCCAAGCACGTCACCTATATCCTTGCCCAGGCCCGCCAGCAGGGCGCAACCCGGATTGAGGCCACGCTCGAAGCCGAAGACATGTGGCTGGCCGAGATGAAGGACAAGTCGCGTATTGCCGAGCGGTTTTATGCCGAGTGCACCCCCGGCTATTACAACAACGAGGGCAAGCTCGATACCGACAACGGGTTTTTCGCCGGCACCTATGGGGCTGGACCCACCAAGTTTTTCCGTATCCTCGACGACTGGCGGTCCACCGGCCGGCTGGAAGGCGTGGAACTCACGTAGCCGGCCGTGTACACCCACAGCGCCAGCCGTGGCACTCTGAACGCGTTCGGGTTCGGCGCCATCGCCAGCGGCGTGAAGAACCACGTCTTCGGCGGCTGGGTGCTGGTCTACTACAATCAGGTATTGGGACTGGACCCGGCGCTGGCCGGGCTGGCCTTGGCGCTGGCGCTGGTGGTTGATGCGATCACTGACCCGCTGGTTGGCGTCTGGTCGGACCGGGTGCGGACGCGCTGGGGCCGGCGCCATCCCTTCATGTACGCCGGCATTCTGCCGTTTGCCGTCTCGTTTTATGCGCTGCTCCAGCCGCCGGCCGACCTCAGCCAGAGCGGTCTGTTCGTGCGGCTGCTGTGTCTGGCCGTGGCCGTGCGGGTGTCGATGACCTTATACGAAATCCCGCGGGGCGCCCTCGGCCCGGAACTCACCAAGGACTACGACCAGCGGACGCAACTGGTCGGCTGGAGTACCTCCTACGGCTGGTTCGGAGGAGCCGGGTTCGCCTGGCTGACCCTGGCCTTTTTATTGCCGGAGACCGCCGAGTATCAGGGCTCGCGGGCCTATCTGAACCCGGACGGCTATCGGGACATGGCCTGGATTGGGGGCGTGATCATTTTCGCGACCGGTATGATCTCAACGCTCGGCCTGCATCGCCATATTCCTGCCCTGCACGTTCCCGAGGATGGGTCTGCCGCGGGGTTTAGCCTGCGCCGGCTGAGCCGGGAGATCGTCGAGACGCTGTCGAACCGCTCGTGGTTAATGCTGTTTGCCGCGGGGCTGGTCTTTGCGCTGTACGTTGGCCTGCACAGCAATACGGACCGCTATTATGACCTGTATTTCTGGCAGTGGACGCCGGAACACGTTCAGATATTTCCGGTCGTGCATATGTTCATCGCCATCAGTTGCGGGCTACTGGCCTATCCGCTGACGCGCGGGCGGGACAAGAAGCGAACCGCCATCGGCCTGTTTCTGCTGTCGGCCACACTGGGACCGCTGCCGGTCGTGCTGCGGCTGCTCGACCCGCTGGTGTCCGTTGCGTTGTTTCCGGCCAACGGAACCGACGTGTTGTGGTGGTTGCTGCTGTTGCACAGCACGTTCATGGTGTCACTGGTGGTGACGGGTTTTATCCTGGTCGGCTCTATGACTGCGGATATCGTGGAGGAAAGCCAGCGCCAGACCGGCCGCCGCAGCGAGGGCCTGTTGACCACCGGCCCGGCCCTGGTCCAGAAGATGGTCAGCGCCGGCGGCGTGCTCATTGTGGGCCTGCTGCTGTCGGCCTTCGGCTTCTCGGTCCCGAATCCGAGCGTGGAGTCCATGCAGGAGCCGATACGCAATCTCGCCATTTTTCATGTCGCCCTCAGCCTGACCCTGCCCTGGGTTTCAATCTATCTGGTCAGCAAATACACCATCACCCGACACGGACACGGACAGGACATCCGCAGCCTCGGCTACGCCGAAGCGGAAGAGGCGTGACTCACACGCCCGCCTCGTCTCGAAAGAATTGCTCATCCGTGCGTCGCCTCGTATAGTCGCGGTATGGACGCGCAGACAATCGAGCGGTGGAAAGACAGTGTCGCCTTTGAGCGCGGCAGAACCGCAGCCCCGGCCGGATTTCCGGCTCTGCCCGACATTCCCGGCGGGCGCTATTGGGAGCCGGAGTTCTTTGCCCTGGAACGCACGGCGCTGTTCAAGCGGGGCTGGGTCTACGTTGGACATACCGACCAACTCCCCGAGCCTGGCAGTTTCATCGTCTGGCGCCGGACCGGCACCCCCATTCTGGTGATCCGCGGTACCGACGGCCAGATTCGGGCCTTCTATAATACCTGCCGCCACCGGGGTGCCCCGGTGGTACAACAGGAGGCAGGCAAGACCGGCCGTTACTTCAGTTGCGGCTATCACGGCTGGACGTATGACACGACCGGAGCCCTCACCGCCGTCACCGACCCGCGCGACTGGGTCAATCTGGACCTGTCCTGTCGTAGTCTGGTGCCCGTACGGTGCGACTTGCTGGGCAACTGGATTTACGTGTGCGAAGATGCCGATGCGCCGTCTCTGGATCACTTTCTTGAGTCGATTGCGCGCTATTTTCGTCACCTGCCCCTGCATGATTTACGGCTCGTCCACCGGCGTAGCGTCGAGGTGCGGGGCAATTACAAGGTCGTGCTGGAAAATTTTCTGGAGGCGTATCACTTCCGGTTATTGCACCGTCACACCACCGACCGTATCTTCGACAATCTGGGGACCAGCGTGCATCTGTGGGATCATGGGCACTCGATGATGCTCTCGCCCAACCGGCGTCCGGATTGGGTTGACCCAGGGACTATCGGTATGCCCGAGATGGCTACGGCCACGACCATCGAGCGGGATCATAATCCGAGTTACCTCGTATTTCCGAATATGATTGTGCCGATCGCGCCGACTGGCATTCCGGCCGTGGCCTTCTGGCCGCAGGGCGTGGACCGCACCATTCTGGACGTTATCTGGTTTGCGCCCGACTGGGGCGGCGGCGAGCGCCATCCGCTGTGGGAGACGCGCATCGCGAATTTCGACCGGATCGTTGACGAAGACATCGCCTTTGTGGAGCCGATCCAGGAGTCAATCACCTCACCGGGGTTTCGCGGGGTGCCTCTCAACTATCAGGAGCGGCGCATCTACCATTGGCACGCGGAACTGGACCGCCGCATTGGCGTGGAGCGCGTGCCCGCGCATCTGCACGTTCCGCCCGTCCTTGATGACTGGGTTGAGCGGGACTGAGAGCGCCGCCGCTCAGGCCGTAATGCCATAGAAACGCAGAGCGTTCGTCCCCAGGACCTTCTGCTGGTCGGCTTGGGGTAAGGGCGCGAGGCGTTCCTTGAGTTCGGCCGCCACCCCGTAGTTGGAGTCGATATGGGGATAGTCCGAGGCCCAGACAAAATAGTCGGCTCCAATATGCTCGATAATTCGGGCGGTCAGGGTTTCGTCGGGGTCGGCCGAGACCAGACATTGACGATAGAAGTAATCGCTGGGTTTCAGCTTGAGCACGGACCGCCCCGCCAGGGGTTCGTATTTATGGTCCATCCGGTCCAGCCAAGCCGAGATCCAGTTGGCGCCGCACTCCAGGACCGTACACTTGAGCCGCGGGTATAACTCGAACATGCCCAAGGAAATCATCTGGGTAAAGGCCGCCATCACATCAATGGCCAGAAAGGCGAAGTTGAACAGGCCGAAATCGCCCTCGCCCTGAATCCAGTCGCGCCACGACGGCTCGTCGCGCAGGACGACATGAAAGCCGACCGGCATCTCCAGGTCCTGAACGGTTTCCCAGAAGCGGACAAAGGCGGGGTCGTTAAAGTGCTTCCAGCCGCGCGCCACCATATCCGGCGACAGAAACACCCCTACGCAGCCCTGCTCTTTCGCCCACACCACTTCGTCAGCCGCGCCGTCCGGGTCAATCAGGGAGATATGCGCGACCGGATACAGCCGCTTTGTATTCTCGCTACAGAAATCGATGATCCAACGGTTGTAGGCCCTGGTGTAGGCGGTAGCGAGTTTCGGATCGGCGACCCAGCCCT